>CALNAL010000035.1 GCA_937874445.1 uncultured Acetobacteraceae bacterium
ACGCCCATAACGTTCCGTATTCGTAACATATAGGTGCAGGAGCAAGGCTCCTGCCGGGTCCGGGCAGAGCCCGGCGGGGTTCGGGGCAGCGCCCCGGCCGGCGGCACGCCGGCACGTCGCACGCACGCGCCCCCGTTATGGATCGCGGCGTTTTCCGTATTGGGGGCGTCTGGCCCGGCGTATCGTTATGTCAGTGGCGGGGCGAAGCCGGCCTGGGCGGCCAGGCCGCAGAGCAGTTCCAGTCCATAGCTCCAGGGGCCGAAGCCGGCCTGGGCGTTGATATGGCCGGCCTCTCCGAGGTCAACCAGCCGAGCGTGCCAGGTTTCCGCCCAGTTCGTAGCGCGCGCAAAGCTCATCACCGGATCGTTATGGCTGGCCACCATCACCGCGGGCAGGCCGAGCGGCTCCTGGGGCACGGATTCCTCCACCCCGAAGCGCATCGGCTCGGCGGGGGCCACCAGCATCAGCCCGGCCAGCGGCACGGTGCGTGCCGGGTCCAGCGCGAAGGCCACCGAGGCGAGCGCGCCGAAGCTGTGTCCCACCAGGATCGCCGGCTGGTTCACCCCTGCGAGGCGGCGGCGTGTGGCGTCGATCCAGCGGCCGATGTCGGGGTCGTCCCAGCGCGACTGGCTGACGCGCAGCCAGAACGGCAGGCGCAGCTGCCAGAAGCTCTGCCAGTGGTCGGGGCCGCTGTTGTTGAGGCCGGGCACCAGCACGAAGGCACAGCTCTCGGCGGCCGTGCTGAGAATCTCGTTGATGCGTGCGTCCCGCTCGTCCACGTGCGGCCCCCGTTCCCCGCCCGGCGCGTCTGCCGGTCTGTTTTATCCCTCCTCAGGGAAATGACTCAAAAACCACGTCACCGAAAGGAGGTCGGCACTCCCTCCGGGGCTCAAATTACGGGTATTCAGCGCGTCGTCGAGGCGGGCGAGGCGCGCGAGGTAGTCGGGCAGCGCGATGCCGCCGGCCGCGCGCAGGCGGCGGGCCTCGGTTTGCACGAAGGCCAGGCCCTCCAGACCGCCGCGCGAGACGAGGTTGGTATCGGCGTTCTCGGCGAGCAGCTCCAGCAGGGCGGCATGCAGGGCGAGTGCGGCGGGGTGGCCGCACGCGCGGGCGCGGCGGAAGGGCGGCAGGGCGGGGCGGCGGGCGGGGGCAAAGCCCGAGGCCGCCTCGCCGCGCGCGCCGGTGAGGCCGAAACGCTGGAACAGGCGCTCGCCGGCGGTGCGGGCGGCGAGCGGGCGGCGCAGCTCGGCGGCGACGAGATGGGCGGTGAGCCCGGCGGTCTCGGCGCAGAGGGCGGCCACGGTGGCAGGCGCGGCGCGGCCGGAGAGGCGGCCGGCGGCGGCGGCCAGCAGGCCCAGCGCGAAGATCGCCCCCTTGTGGGTGTTGACCCCGCCGGTCGCGGCGAACATCGCCGCCTCGCAGGCGCGGCCCTCGGCGCGCAGCAGGGGGAGGAAGGCCGGGCCGGGCAGGCGCGGGGCCGCCCCGCCGCAGGCGAAGAAGCGGGGGAAGAACGGCCCGATCGCACGGATGGAGGCCCGGAAGGTCGCGAGGTCCATGTCATGGTGGGCGCCGGTATTGCGGCGGTCCACCAGGCCGGGCTTGGGGGTGAGGCACACCTCGCGCGCCAGGGCGGCCACCGCCAGCGTGCCGACGCGCCGGCCCTCGGCGAGGAAGGGCTCGGGGGAAAGGGGCTCAGGGCGCGCGAAGAGAAGCATGGGCCGTCTTCTCGATGATCGCCACCAGCTCGGCGACGGGATGGGCGCGCGAGCGGGCGCAGGCATGGGCGGGCCCGCCGCACACCAGGCAGGCGCGCGGGGGCAGGCCGAATTCCCGGCGGGAGAGCACGCGCAGCCCCTCGCCCTCATCGGCCAGCACGTCGATGTCCCACAGGCGGCCGAGGGGGTGGCTCTCCTCCAGGGCCAGCAGCGCCTGCTTGAGCGGTCGGGGCGCGGCGGCCACCGCCAACTGGGTCTCCGCGCCGGTGGGGCCGGCGGCGTCGAGGCGCTCCAGCACCGCCCAGCCGCGTCCGGCCAGCGTGGCCAGCACTGCCTCCACCCCGGCCGCGACGAGGCGGCGGGTCAGCGGCGTGTCCTTCACCGGGCCTGGCATCACCGCGGTGAGAGAGACCACGGGGGTGCGGTGGCGGGCGATGAGGTCGCGCTGGCGGGCGGCGCGGCGGTCGCGCGCGGCCAGCATCTC
The DNA here is from genome assembly GCA_937874445.1 of uncultured Acetobacteraceae bacterium. GTDB lineage: Bacteria > Pseudomonadota > Alphaproteobacteria > Acetobacterales > Acetobacteraceae > Rhodovastum. The sequence goes on from CALNAL010000035.1 coordinate 2,200, forward strand.
GGGCAGGCTCACCTCTTGCGAGGCGGGCGGGTCCGCGATGCCGGCCGGCGCGGCCATTTCAGAGCGCCCCCGGCTCAGTCCACCACCTGGCGGATGGTGTCGATCAGCGAGCCGTCGCGGAAGCGGACCATGCCCACCACCCGGTCGGTGAAGGCGATCGGCGAGGGCGTGCCGGTGATGGCGATGGCGCGCGCGTGCAGCTCCTCGATGGAGAGCACGGGCAGGCCCGCCGCCTTCAGCCGCTCGGCGATCTCCGGCCGGTTCGGGTTGACCGCGATGCCGTGGTCGGTGACCAGCACGCCCACGCAGGTGCCGGGGGTGACCACCGTCGTCACCTTCTCGCACACGGTGGGAATGCGCCCGCGGATCAGGGGCGCCACCACCACCGCGAGGTTGGCGCCGGCCGCGGTGTCGGAATGTCCGCCCGAGGCGCCGCGCATCACCCCGTCCGAGCCGGTGATGACGTTGACGTTGAAGCCCACGTCGATCTCCAGCGCCGAGAGGATCACCATGTCCATCTCGTCCACCGCCGCCGCCTTGGAACTCTGGTTGGCGTAGTAGTCGGTGGAGATCTCGATATGGCCGGCCGGGTCGGTGCGCAGCGATTCGGCGGCGCTGGCGTCGAAGCTCTGCGTATCGAGGATGGTGCGGATCAGGCCCTTCTTGTGCAGGTCCACGATCGAGCCGGTGATGCCGCCCAACGCGAAGGAGGCATGGATGTCGGCCTTGCGCATGCGCCCTTCGAGGAAGCGCGTCACCGCGGTGGCCGCCGCCCCCGAGCCGGTCTGGATCGAGAAGCCCTCCTTGAAGTAGCCGGAATGCTCCAGCACATCCGCCGCGTAGCGGGCGATCAGCAGCTCGCGCGGGTTGGAGGTGATGCGGGCCGCGCCCACCGAGATCTTCGAGGGGTCGCCGATCTGGTCCACCTTGACCACGCAATCCACCTGGTCCTGGCGGATCGAGGCGGGGGTGTTGGGATAGGCCACCAGCTCCTCGGTGAGCACGATGACGTATTTCGCCCGCGCGGCATCGACCATCGCGTAGCCCAGCGAGCCGCAGCGCGAGCGCCCGCCCGTGCCGTTGGCGTTGCCGAACTCGTCGGCGGCCGAGGCGGCCAGGAAGGCCACGTCCACCTTCAGCTCGCCCGCGTCCATCAGATGGACGCGCCCGCCGTGCGAGTGGATCTGCACCGGCTCGTCCATCAGCCCGTGCGACACCGCGTCGGCCAGCTTGCCGCGCATGCCCGAGGTGTAGATGCGCGAGATGACGCCCGACTTGATGTGCTCGATCAGCGGCGCGTTGCAGGTCAGCAGCGAGGAGGAGGCCAGGGTGAGGTTCTTCAACCCCATCTTCGCCAGCAGATCGACCACTTGGTTGATGGTCTTGTCGCCCTCGCGGAAGGCATGATGGAAGGAGATCGTCATGCCGCTTTCGAGGCCGGAGCGGCGCACCGCCTCCTCCAGCGTATCGGCCAGCTTCCGGCGGCGCTTGGCCACGGGGTCGGCGAGATAGGGCGCGTATTTGGCGTAGCCGCCGAAGGTCGCGATGCCGCGCTGTTCGGCCAGGGACTGCATGCTGTTCACGTCAGATTCTCCTCACCCGCGCACGCCGGAAGCCTCGGCGCGTTGCAGCACGCGCTGGGCATGGGCGATGACCGGGGCATCGATCATCTTGCCGTTCAGCGCGACCACGCCGAGGCCCCGCTTCTCCGCATCCTCCGCCGCGGCGATCACGCGCCGGGCGCGGTCCACGTCCTCCTCGGTGGGGGCGTAGGCGCGATGCAGCGGCTCGATCTGGCGCGGGTTGATCAGCGACTTGCCGTTGAAGCCGAGCTTCTTGGCCAGCTCCACCTCGCGCAGGAAGCCCTCGTCGTCGTTGACGTTGCCGTAGACCACGTCGAAGGCGTCGATGCCGGCGGCGCGCGCCGCGTGCAGCACCGCGCAGCGGGCGTAGAACAGCTCGGTGCCGTCGCCGCGCTCGGTCTGCATGTCCATCACGTAGTCGAAGCCGGCCAGCGCGATGCCGATCAGGCGCTTGGACGACTTGGCGATCTCGACGGCATTGACCACGCCCGAGGCGGATTCGATGGCCGCCATCAGCCCGGTGGAGCCCACCGGACGGACGCCGCTCTGCTCGATGCGCAGGACCTCGTGCTCCAGCTCGTGGATGTCCTCGGCGCAATCGGTCTTGGGCAGGCGGATCACGTCGGCGCCGCCGCGCACGGCGGCCTCCAGGTCGGCATGGCCGTAGACGCTGGAAAGCGGGTTGATGCGCACCACCTTCTCGATGTCGCGGTACATCGGCAGCGACAGCGTGTGGTAGACCATCATCCGCGCCGTGTCCTTCTCGCGCAGCGAGACGGCGTCCTCCAGGTCGAACATGATCGAATCGGGCTTGTAGACGAAGGCGGTGGACAGCATCGCCGCGTTCGAGCCCGGCAGGAAAAGCATGCTGCGGCGCAGTTTCATTTCAGCTTGCTCCAGTCGATGTCAGCCGCCTCGACGGCGCAGGCGCGCATCGCCGCCGCCTCCAGGCGCGCGCGGATGGTGCAATCCAGCGCGCCCTTGTCCTCGATGACCACCGTGCCGCCGGACACCGCCAGCCGCGCGAGAACCTCCTTCGCCGTGGCCTCGATCTGCGGGCCGAACTGGTGCTTCACCTCGCTGCTGATCACCAGCTCGTAGCCTTCCCCGCGACCGGGGGAAACCCGCACCAACAGGTCGTTGGATTCGAGCGTCCCCGCCAGGGCTTCCCTGACGACTTTCATGAGACAGTGTCCTTTACTCTATCAATCGTTCAGCCTCCGTCGTGCGGTTTTGCCGCGCGCGACGGGGGCTATTCGGCAACAGGCAATCGCGCCCTCAGGCGGCGGTCATCGCCGGCGCACACCAGCGGGTCTGCAGGAAGTCCAGCGTGGTCGGCGGCACCAGATGGGCGATGGCGGCAAAATCCTTCTCGGCCAGCAGGCGGCGCACCTCGGAGGCGGAGATCGGCGTCTCGCCGTAGGTCAGCCGGGGGATCTCGACCGTCTCGACCGGGGCGGCGGGCGAAGCGGCCTCGGCCAGCCAGTGGTGCATGTCGGCGTTGTATTTGCGCGTCGTCGGGCAGAACGGCTCGGTGCCGACGAAGCGGTGCGTCACTCCCAGCGCGGGGGCGATCCAGTTGCGGAACACCAGCAGGTCCACCGCCGTGCAGCAGTCGCCCACGATGCCCTTTTCCTTGAAGAAATAGCTGGAGAAGGTGGCCCGCGAGACCATGTACGACGAGCCGTGGTGCAGCGTCATGCGCGCCACCCGCGCCGTGCCCTCCGACACCATCGCGAAACGGTCGCGGTAGGAGAACAGCGACGCCTCCTCGGCCACCACGAAGACATGCAGCCAGTCGCACTCCGCCGCCGCGCGCTCGATGAGATAGAGATGCCCCAGCGTGAAGGGGTTGGCGTTCATCACGATGGCGCCGATCTTCCCGCCGGATTTCGCCTCGCCGCGCAGGCGCGTGCAGTAGCTCGGCAGGCCGACCGGGGTGTTCTCCATGAAGGCCACCCGCCCCGGCACTTCGACCAGCGGGTAGAAGCCGCAGCCGCGGAAAAAAGGGACGTTGTCCGGCTTGGTGTAGAGGAAAAGATGGCTGTAGCCGCGGTCCTGCGCCAGGCCGACGATCTCGGTCAGCAGCTTCAGGCCGATGCTCTCCCCGCGCAGCTCCTCGGAGATCGCCACGCATTTGACGATGTTCTTCTCCAGCCCCGCGCAGGCCACCAGCGTGCCCTCGCGGCGGAACACCACGAACACCTCGACTCCGGGCTCGTAATCCAGATCGGACTGCACCAGGAAACGCCCGATTTCCCCGCGCTCAAGAGGCTGGCGGGCGGGGAAAATCGTTTCGCAACTCAGCTCGTCGTCGGTCATGCTGCTCGCTTCCGTCGCGGGTCACAGACTAGAGAATCCTCAGGTTCGAGGCAATTCTCGTGCCACTCGACGTGGGCTGGGAGATATCCCGCCCCCCGGAGAAGGCCAACCGGCCATGTCGTCGCCGCTGGCGGATTTCCGGAAACGTTCCCCGCACGCCGTCGCGGGTTTTCGGAACCGCCGGTGATTGCCCCCCTCCCGGGGCGCTCGTATCTTCCCGCCCGCCAGGATGGCTTCATGAGGAAACCGCATCCCCATGCGCTTCACAACGTCCATTCGCGCACGCCTCATCCTCGCCATGACGATGAGCGTGGTGCTGCTCCTCGCCATGAGCGGGTCTTTCTTCCTCGCGCTGACGCGGGTCGATCGCGCCACGCTCGACCTCAACACCCGCTGGCTGCCCTCCGTGCGCGGGCTGGCCGAGGCGAAATACCTCATGGAAAGCCACCGGCTGCGCTTCGTGCGTGCCGTGTTCACCCCCGGGCCGGGGGAGCGCCAGGCCATCCTGGAGGCCGCCCGGGCCCGCCGCGGCGACGTGGACCGCTCGCTCGCGGCCTATCGCCGGCTGCAACGCGACCCCGGGGAGCTGGCCCGCCTCGCCACCATCGAGGACGCCTGGCAGACCTATCTCGCCGACGAGAGTACGATCGCCACCGCGCTGCCGGAGCTTTCCCCCACCGCGATCTCCGATATCGTCAACAACCACTCGCGCCTGCTCTTCGACGCGGTGAACGACGCGGTCAACCAGGGCATCGCCTATATCGGGGCCCGCGCCCAGAAGGCCAGCGCCGAGGCGGTGGCCACCTTCGACCAGGCGGTGCGGGTCAGCCTCGTGCTGTTCCTCGTGGCGCTCGGGCTGCTGGCGATCTTCGTCGCCTACGTCGTCCACTCCGTCTCGCGCCCGATCGACCGCATCAGCGGAGCCATGCGCCGGCTGGCCAGCGGCAACCGCGACATCTTCCTCGACGGGCTGCACGGCCCCGACGAGATCGGCCGCATGGCCGCCGCCGTGGAGGTGTTCCGCGGCCACCTGATCGAGCGCGACGCCGCCCGCGAGGCGCTCCAGCGCGCCAACGACAAGCTGGAGGAGCGCATCGAGGCCCGCAGCTCCGAACTGCGCGCCGCCAACCTCGCCCTGCAGGCCGAGGTGCAGGAGCGCATCCAGGCCGGCCGCCAGCTCCAGTCGATGCAGCAGGAGCTGATCCGCACCGAGAATCTCGCGGTGATCGGCCAGCTCTCGGCCGGCATCGCCCACGAACTCAACCAGCCGCTCGCCGCGCTGGCCACCCTCTCGCAGAACGCCGTGCGCTTCCTCGAACGCGGCGAGGAGGAGGTGGTGCGCGACAACCTCGCCCGCATCGTCCGGCTGGTGGACCGCATGGGCCTCGTCACCGGCCGGCTGCGCTCCTTCGCCCGCCGCACCGGCGACGAGCGCGAGGAGATCGACCTCGGCCGCTCCGTGGAGAACGCCCTCTCCCTGCTCGGCCACAGCCAGCGCCAGGTCGGCATGCAGATCCACCTGGAGCCTCCGCCGCAGCCGGTGCGCGTGCTCGCCAATGCGGTGCGCATCGAGCAGATTCTCGTCAATCTGGTCTCCAACGCCTTCGAGGCCACCCGCGAGGTGCCCGACGCCGCCGCCGTGATCGCCTGGCGGGCCGAGGAGGGGCAGGCCGTGCTGACCGTGCGCGACAACGGGCCCGGCTTCGCCCCCGACATCCTCACCCGCATCTTCGAGCCCTTCTTCACCACCAAGAAGGGTGGCTCGGGCGGCGGCGGGCTGGGGCTGGGGCTCGCCATCTCGGCCGACATCGCGCGCATCTACCACGGCACGCTCACCGCCGCCCCCGCCCCGGAGGGGGGCGCCATCTTCACCCTCAGCCTTCCCCTGGAAAAAGGCGACGGGATTTCCGGGAATTCGGAAAAACCCGACGCCGGTTTTCCGGAAAGCAGCCCATCCTCCCCTCCCCCTTCGTCCGCGCGCACGGACGTGGGCGCCCCTCCGGCCGCTGGCACGCCCCGTGCTTAGCCAGTCCTGAACGCCGGGCCGGGGTTGGCCCGCGACCAGCATCGGAAGGCGCATCGCATGAAACTGGCCGCCTATCTCGCCCAGGGCCGCAGGACCTTCGGGCTCCACACGCCGGAGGGGCTGATCGACCTCGGCCGCCGCTTCGCCGGCCGCCACGCCGACCTCAAGGCCCTCATCGCCGACGGCGCCCTCGACGAGGCCCGCGCCTTCCTCTCCGAGCCGGTGGACGCGCGCGAGCAGGACGTGACCTTCCTGCCCACCATCGACGATCCGGCCAAGATCTTCTGCGTCGGCATGAACTACGCCGACAAGCGCGCCGAATTCGCCGAGACCGACCCCGCGCCCACGCTGTTCGTGCGCTTCCCCTACTCGCAGACCGGCCACGGCTGCCCCGTGCTCAAGCCCGCCGTGACCCACCAGTTCGACTACGAGGGCGAACTCGCGGTGATCATCGGGCGCGCCGGATTTCGCATTTCCGCAGCCCAGGCCTATGACCATGTCGCGGGCTACTCCTGCTACATGGACGGCTCCGTGCGCGACTGGCAGCACGCCTGGTTCACCGCCGGCAAGAACTGGCGCAAGACCGGCGCCTTCGGCCCGTGGCTCGTCACCACCGACGAAATCCCCGACCCGCACTGCCTGGCGATCGGCACCTGGCTCAACGGCCGGCAGGTGCAGGACGACAATACCGCCCACATGGTCCACCGCATTCCCGAACTCATCGAGTACATCTCGACCTTCAGCCCGCTGGAGCCCGGCGACGTGATCATCACCGGCTCCCCCGGCGGGGTGGGCAAGAAGCGCAACCCTCCGCTCTTCATGAAGGAGGGCGACTGCATCGAGGTGGAGATCGAGAAGATCGGCCGCCTCAGCAACGTCATCGCCCGCGAGGCCATCGCCGCCTGAGCGGCACGCCCCGGCGGCCGGCAAGGCAAGCAAGGCAAGGTGTTCTCCTTTCGGGAAAGGAGAACCAGGAAAGCTT
>CALNAL010000036.1 GCA_937874445.1 uncultured Acetobacteraceae bacterium
GGCACCCGTGCCCCGGGTGCGCCAGGACCGCCGCACCCGACGCACCCACCCCGGCTCCCCCCGCCCCCCGCTTCGGGGCGCCGCGCGAGGCTGCCGTGCCGCTCATGGAGACGGTGCGGGTCACCGCGCCTGACCTCAAGCGGCGCGCCCGCATGGAGCGCACCCGCGGCCGTCTGCTCCTCACCTGCGTCGGGTTCGCGGCACTGTTCGTGGTGCTCATCGGCAAGCTGGTCGATGCCACCATCGTCGACCCGGTCATGCCCCACCTCGCCGACAATCGCGTGATGCCGCCCCCGCCTCCGCCGCCGGGCTCCAACCCCGCGAGCGAGCCCCTGCTGCACGCCAAGCGCGCCATGATCACCGACCGCAACGGGGAGATCATGGCCATCTCGCTGCCCACCGCCGCGGTCTATGCCAATCCGCGCGAGATGATCGACCCGTCCGAGGCCGCCCAGAAGATCAAGAGCGCATTGCCGCAGATGGACGAGGACCTCGCCGTCCAGCGGCTGACCTCCGAAAAGCAGTTCGTCTATCTCGCCCGCCAGATCACCCCCCAGCAGCAGCTCGCGGTCAACGCGCTGGGCATCCCGGGGGTGTATTTCGAGTTCAGCGAGAAGCGCCGCTATCCGCTGGGGCGGGTGGCCTCCCAGGTGCTCGGGGGCGTGGACGTGGACGGCAAGGGCGTCGCCGGGGTGGAGCGCTTCTTCAACCAGCGCCTGCTCGACGACCCGGCGCCGCTGCGGCTCTCCATCGACGTGCGCGTGCAGGCGGTGATCCGCGACGAACTCGACAAGGCGCTCGACACCTTCCAGGCTATCGGCGGCTGCGGCATCGTCATGGACGTGCGCACCGGCGAGGTGATCGGGATGGTCAGCCTGCCCGACTACGACGCCAACCTGTTCGGCAAGACCGTCGCCGACGACCGCTTCAACCGTTGCGTCACCGGCATGTACGAGCCGGGCTCCACCTTCAAGCTGCAGACCGCCTCGATGGCGCTCGACAACGGGGTGGTCAACGTCTGGAACGGCTTCGACGCCACCAACCCCATCCACATCGGCCGCTTCACCATCACCGACTTCGAGGGCAAGCACCGCTTCCTCTACCTGCCCGAGATCCTCGCCTATTCCTCCAACATCGGCGCCGCCAAGATGGCCGAGGCCTCGGGCGCCACGCTGCAGAGGGCCTGGATGGCCAAGATGGGCATGCTCGCGCGCCTGCCCGTCGAGCTGCCCGAGGCGGGAATGCCGCTCTATCCGCCCGTCTCCAACTGGAAGGAGGCCGCCACCCTGACCATCGGCTTCGGCCACGGCATCGCCGTCTCGCCGCTGCACGTGGTGGCCGGCACCGCGGCGGTGGCCAATGGCGGCACCTACATGCGCCCGACCATGCTGGCGATCGACCCCGCCACTCCCCCCGAGGGACGCCAGGTGATGCAGCCGTCCACCTCCGCCATCATGCGCAAGCTGATGCGCCTGGTGGTGACCAACGGCTTCGGCAAGAACGCCGAAGTGACGGGCTACTACGTCGGCGGCAAGACGGGCACCGCCGAGAAGATCCAGGGTCGCGGCTATGCCAAGCACTCCAACGTGGCGGCGTTCATGGGCGTCTTTCCGATGAATGCCCCGCGCTATGCCGTGTACATGATGCTCGACGAGCCGCACGGCAACAAGGCCACCTACGGGTTCGCCACCGCCGGCTGGGTGGCCGCCCCCGCCGCCGGACACGTGATCGCCCGCATCGGGCCGATGCTCGGCCTGCTGCCCGATACCGATGACGCCCAGGCCATCAACGCCTCGCTGTTCATCCCGCTGGCGCCCTCGCGGCCGGCCGGGGGACGCGCCGAGATCGTCCCCGGCGGCGTCGCCGCGGCTGAGGCCGCCAAAGTTGCCGCCGCCGCGGCGGCCGCCGCCAAGGCCACCGCGGCACAGGCCGTGCCGCCGCCGGGCAAGTTCGTCAGCCGCAACAGCGGGGCGCAGCGTCCTGCCCAGCCCGGCCATGCGCGCCAGCAGACACGCCAGCGCGGCGCGCCCCCTGCCCCCCTGCCCTCCCCCTCCTTGGGGCGCGACCTGCGCCACGAGGCCCCCGCCCTTTCCCCCACCTCCCCGCTCAAGGCTGCTCCCCTTGCGACTCGTTGAAATCCTGCAGGCCTGTCCCGCGCTGCCGGCGAGCAGCTGGCATGACGCGGCCGCGCTGGACCTCGCCGGCGCGAGCGCCGACAGCCGTGCCATGCACACCGGATTCCTGTTCGCCGCCCTGCCCGGGACCCGGGCCGACGGGCGCGCCTTCATTGCCGACGCCGTGGCCCGCGGCGCCTGCGCGGTGCTGGCGCCCGAAGGGACGGCCTGGCCCGCCGGCGTGCCGGCCCGGCCGCTGCTGACCTGCTCCGAGCCGCGCCGCGCGCTGGCACAGATCGCCGC
>CALNAL010000037.1 GCA_937874445.1 uncultured Acetobacteraceae bacterium
GTCAAACTGCGCCACGCGGCCGGCCGGCCGCGTGGCGCAGTTTGACAATGTTTTGCAGATTACGCCAAAACAGCACCATCAAAGTTGACAATGTATCCATAACATGGTCATTATCCGCTCATCCGGCCGCCTCGGCCGGCCTCGCCCCCGCCGTCCGGCGGCAAAAGACCCCGCGGGTCCGCACCAGGATCCGTGGCACATACCGATCTGAAAGGAGGAGCCGTATGCCGTCCACCACCGTTCCCGCATCCGCCCCGCGCGCCTCACGGTTTCGCTGGGCAATCCTGGGAATCATCTTCGTAACATATACCATCAATTTTGCCGACAGAAGCAATATTGGCGTGCTGATTCCATTTCTGAAAATGGATTTCACGATCAATAACCTCGAAGCCGGCGCGTTGATGAGCTTTTTCTTCCTCGGCTACGCGGTTTCGCAAATCCCCGCCGGGTTGTTCTACGGCCGCTTCGGCGTGCGCGGCCTGGCGACCGCCTCGATCTTCGGATTCTCGGTCGTCACCTTCCTGCTCGGGACCATCAACGCCCTCGCCTCCATGAAATGGCTGCGCTTCCTCCTCGGCCTCGTCGAGGGCCCCACTCCCGTGGGCATCTCCGCGACCATCAACCGCTGGTTCCCCCCGCGCGAGAAGGCCACCGCCACCGGCCTGGGCTACATCGGCGCCACCATGTTCGCCCCCATCGTCGTGCCGCCGATCGCGGTCGCCATCGCCGTCACCCTCGGCTGGCGCTGGGTGTTCTACCTCTTCGCCATCCCCGGCCTCCTGATGGGCGTCGTCTGGTTCCTCTTCGTGCGCGACACCCCCGCGCAGAGCCCGCACTGCAACCGCCAGGAGCAGGCCTACATCAAGGAGGAGAAAACCGACGGCTCCGTCGGCTACGCGCACCGCGACCTCGGGCTGATCGACAAGATCATCCGCGCCCGCCGGATGCCCCTGGTTTCCACCCTCAAGGGCATCTTCTCCTCGTGGGACATCCTGGGCGACACGGTTGCCTACTTCCTCATGGTCTGCGTGCTGCAGGGCCTGCTGACCTGGATTCCCTCCTACCTCGTCACCGCCAAGGGCTACCCCTTCCTCAAGATGGGCTTCGTCGCCTCGGCGCCGTGGGTCGGCGGCTTCCTCGGCTCCATCGTCGGCGGCTGGGTTTCCGACAAGGTGTTCGACCGTCGCCGCAAGCCGACGATGCTGATCACCGCCGTGGCCACCGTCATCATGATGTACATCCTGATCAACGTGCCCGAGAACGCCTCGCTGGTCGCGGCCGCGCTGTTCATGGTCGGCTTCATGCTCAACATCGGCTGGCCCGCCTTCACCGCCTATCCGATGGGGCTCACCACCGGGCAGACCTACCCGACGGCCATCGCCGTGGTGAACAGCGGCGGCAACATCGGCGGCTTCGTCTCGCCGATGATCGCCGGCGCGCTGCTCGACGCGTTCCACAGCTACAACGTCGTGTTCACCTACTTCGCCGTCTGTGCCCTGCTCGGCTTCCTGGTGATCCTGACGCTGCGCGAGCCCATCACCCCCGGCAAATCCCCCCAAGACGCCGCGGCTTGAGTCCTGAAGCCCCGGCCGCTGTCCGCGCCGTCGCCCCCGGGAGGAAGTCTCCCGGCCCGTCCTCCCGGACGACGGCGCGGATGGCTCCATCGTTTCCACAGGAGAAGTAAATGGCTTTTCTCGGCAAGGAAGTCCGCCTCAACCGGTTGTTCGCCAAGGGCGACGGAAGATACCTCGGCCTCACCGTCGACCACGCCATGGCGCGCGGCGTCATGCGCGGGCTCGACACCATCCGCCCGACCCTCGCGGCCCTGCTGGCCGGCGGCCCCGACGCCATCACCATGCACAAGGGGCTCGCGGAGGAATGCTTCGCCCCCTACGCCGGCAAGGTGCCGCTGGTGGTGAAGTGCTCCACCTTCTCGCCCTTCCAGCCCGCCGAGGACACGCCCGTCTGCACGGTCGAGGAGGCGGTGCGGCTGGGGGGCGACGCGGTCTCGATGGGCTGCATCGTCGGCGGCGACAAGCAGCCCGGGCAGATCGCCGCGCTGGCCGCCATCGCGCGTGACGCCGCCGCGGCCGGCATGCCGCTCGTCGCCCACATCTACCCGCGGGGCATCGCCGACAAGGCGGCCTGGACCGACGTGGAGAACGTCATGTACGCAGCCCGCCTCGGCGCCGAGCTCGGCGTGGATCTCGTCAAGACGAACTACACCGGCAGCATCGAGAGCTTTGCCCGCGTCGTCGCATGCTGCCCCGCCCGCGTGGTAGTGGCCGGCGGCACGCCCGGCGGCGAGATCGCGCACTACTTCCAGATGGCCCACGACGTCCTGCAGGCCGGCGGGGCGGGCATCACCTTCGGGCGCACCGTCTTCCAGCACGCCCACCCCACCGCCGTCGTCAAGGCGCTGGTCCGGCTGGTGCACGCCAACGCCCCCGTCGCGGAAGCCCTCCAGTACCTCGCCCATCTCGAGGCCGAGGAAGCCGCCGCCCGCGCCTGAAAAACCCGGAGCCCATCACCCGGGAACCAACATCGGGACATCAGCATGGGGGGAGATGCCGCCGCTCCGGCCGGCATCCCCCCGAGGGACCTTCCAGAGAAAAGCCATGGACACACTGCCCTTCGACTCCAGCAAGCCGCGCGACGTCGTGGTTCTGGGCCGCGCCACCATCGACCTCTATGCCGCCGAGAACGGCCCGCTCGAGGAGGTCTCCACCTTCAACAAATACGTCGGCGGCTCCTCGGCCAACACGGCCGTGGCGCTTTCCAACATGAGCCTCAAGGTCGGCTATCTCGGCAAGGTGTCGGACGACCAGTTCGGCCGCTACATCACCCGCTATCTCGCCAGCAAGGGCATCGACACCTCGCACATCGCCACCGACGACACCGGCGCGCGCTCGGGCGTGACGATCGGCGAGATCAAGTCGCCAACCGAATGCTCCTTCTTCATGTACCGCGAGAAGGTGGCCGACCTGAACATCCGCTGCGACGAAATCTCGGAAGAGTACCTGCGCCAGTTCAAGGCCCTGCTGATCTCCGGCACGTCGCTCACGCACAGCCCGGCACGCGAGGCCGTCTTCCTCGCCATCGAGATCGCCCGGCGCAACGGCGTGCGCGTCATCTTCGACCCCGACTACCGCGCCCACACCTGGGACACCCCCGCGGAAGCCGCCACCTACACCCTCCTCGCCGCCGAAAAGGCCGACATGGTCGTCGGCACGCGCGAGGAGCTGGACTTCATCGAGCATCTCGTCATGCCGGGCAACCAGGACGACCAGCTCTCCGCACGCAACCTGCTCGCGCGCGGGGTGAAGCTGGTGGCCATCAAGCACGGCCGCGCCGGCTCCACCGTCTTCGCCGCCGACGGCACGATCCACCGCGGAGTGAGCTACCCCGCGAAGGTCGTCAAAACCTTCGGCGCCGGCGACGCCTACGCCGGAGCCTTCCTCTACGGCCTGATCGCGGGCAAGGGGATCGACACCTCCCTGCACTACGCGGCCGCCGCCGCCTCCCTCACCATCGCCGGCCGCAGCTGCTCCGAGTGGCCCCCCCCCCCCCCCCCGGGCGCAACCCGGCCAGGGGCGGGTTA
>CALNAL010000038.1 GCA_937874445.1 uncultured Acetobacteraceae bacterium
GATCTACACCTAAGCCTTCGTCGGCAGCGTCAGATGTGTATAAGAGACAGGGGCGACGGTGGCGAAGCGGGCCAGGGCGGGCGGCGCATCGGGAATGGTCCCGAGCGGGCGGCCCGCGGCCAGCGCCTGCGCCGCGCCCGCCAGGGCCGCGATCCGGCCGGCCCGCGCCAGCGCCGTCTGCTCCTGCTTCTCGGCGGTGGCGAGGCGCGTCTCCAACCCCTGGAGCTTGCCTTCCAGCGCCGCGATCCGCGCATCGGCCGCCTGGCTGGCGGTGCCGTCGGCGTCCTGGCGCGCGTCGAGGCGCGTGGCGAGCTGGGCCATCTGCATCTGTATCGGCCCGAGATCGGCCGGTGCGGCGGCCGGGCGCCGCTCCTGCAGCCCCAGCCTCTGGGTGAGGTTGGCCACCTCGCTCTCCAGCGAGGCCACCCGTGCGGGATCGACCGAGACGATGGGCACCGGATGCACCACCAGCCGCGCGGCGAGGTTGCGCTGCTGCTGCCACAGCCAGATGCCGCCCACCGCCAGGATCGTGAAGCCGGCGGCGGCGAGCGGGCCGGTCAGGCCGATCATGTGTCGCGTCCGGCCCGATGCGGCGGGAGCCGCCTCGGACGGGGTGGCGGGCTCGGCCGGATCAAGCGCCGGTGCGGGGGAAGTTTCCTCGGAATTCATTGTTTTTGATGGCTCTTGGCTGAGGTCGGTCATGGCAGAAGGTCCAGCAGTTCCTCCTGGTCGGGATGGGCGGCGACGCGGACCCGCTGCCAGGGCAGCGGTGCCAGCGGGGTCACGGTGGCCGGCGAGATCGCCAGCGCCTCGACCCGCGTGAAGCAGGCTACGGGCAATAGGCCGGCTAGCGCAACGAAGTCGCGGGCGCTGGCGGGAGAAAAGAACAGGGCGGCCTCCACCGCGCCCGCCGCCAGAGCCTGCCGTGCCGCCTCGGGCAGGGCGGAAACCCGGTGCAGCCTGTAGACGGCCCGGACGCAGACCGCAAATCCGGCGGCCTGCAGCTGCTCTGCCAGCGCCGCGCCCTGGCCTTCCTGGGCGGGCAGCAGCAGGGGGCCTTTCGCCGGATCGCAGCGGACGGTGACGAGCCGCGCCAGGGCAGCGGCATCCCCCCCGGCGCTTTGCACCGTCACGAAGCCGTGGGCACGAGCCGCCGCCGCGCTCGCCTCCCCCACCGCCAGCAGCGGCCGGGCGCGAAACGCCGCCAGCGCCGGCAGGGCGCGGGCCGAAGTCACCACCACCGCCTGCACCGCCTCCGGCGCGGGCAGCTCGGCCGCGATCATCTCGACGGAAGAAAGCGGCGCCACCACCGCCGCATGGCCGCGCTCGGCGAGACGGCGGGCCGTGGTGGCGGCGGCGGGTTCGGGGCGGGTCACCAGCACGCGCATGTCAGGCGAACAGCTCTGCGGGGCTGGCGGCGCGCAGACCGAGCCCGAGCGAGGCGCCCAGATGGGCTGCCTCCTCCACCGGCCCCGCCAGGCCGCGCCGCAGCAGGAAGCTGCCGTCGGCCCGCGCGACCAGCCCTTCCAGATGCAGGGTTCCCCCTTCCAGCCGCGCCCGCCCGCCGATGGGGGTGCGGCAGGAGCCGTCCAGCGCCGCCAGCAGGGCCCGCTCGGCCTCGGCCGCGACGTGGCTTTCCGGGTCGGAGAGGGCCGCCAGCAGGGCCAGCAGATCGCCATCGTCGGCCCGCGCCGTCACCCCGATGATCCCCTGGCAGCAGGCCGGCAGCAGCACCGCCGGCTCCAGCACCAGCGAGGCCCGCTCCCCCAGGCCGAGCCGCTCCAGCCCGGCCTGCGCCAGCAGCGTGGCGGCGCAGGTGCCGGCGGCCAGCTTGTCGAGGCGGGTCTGCACGTTGCCGCGCAGCGGCACCACCTGGAGGTCGGGGCGGGCGTGCAGCAGCTGCGCCTGGCGCCGCACCGAGGCGGTGCCGACCACCGCGCCCCGGGGCAGCGCCGCCCACGGGTCGGCCGGGTCGGGCACCCCGCATCCGGGCCCGAGGATCAGCGCGTCGCGCCCGTCGGCACGCGGCAGGGTGGCGGCGAGCACGATGGAATCGGGCAGCTCCGTCTCGAGATCCTTGAGAGAGTGCACCGCCACGTCGACGCGCTCGTCGCACAGCGCCTGGTGGATTTCGTGCGCCCACAGCCCCTTGCCGCCCAGTTCGGAAAGCCGGCGATCGCTGGCCTGGCTGGCATCGCCCGAGGTGCGAATGACGCATTCCTCGCAGGCGATCGCGAGGCCCTGCGCGGCGGCGGATTCGGTTATCCTGGCGATGAAGGCGCGGGTCTGCGCGAGCGCCAGCGGGGAGCCGCGCGTGCCCACGCGCAGGCGGCGGGGGAAGGCGGTGTCGGCACCAGGCCGTTGGCGCGGCGCGGCGGACGCGGCAGAAGGGACATCCATGCGTTATCCTAGGGCAAATCGGGCCGAAAAGGGAAGAGTATCAGGTGCTTAATCGCAACGAAACCGCCGACGGCGTGCCCGGCTGCGTATTGGGCCTGGAGAGTTCCTGCGACGACACGGCGGCGGCCCTGCTGGACTCCGCAGGCCACCTGCTGGCCGAGGCGATCCTGACCCAGGCTGAGCATATCCGCTACGGCGGGGTAGTGCCCGAGATCGCCGCGCGCGCCCATCTCGAGCACCTGCCCCGGCTGGCCGCCCAGGTCCTCGAGAAGGCCGGCAAGAGCGTCGCCGACCTGGCGGCGGTGGCGGCCTCCTCCGGCCCCGGCCTGATCGGCGGACTGATCGTCGGCTCGGGCATGGGCAAGGGGATCGCGCTCGCCCGCGGCATTCCCTTCCTGCCCATCAACCACCTGGAGGCGCATGCCCTCACGCCGCGCCTGCCCGGTTTGGTGGCGGGGGGAGCGCTTTTCCCCTACCTGCTGCTCCTGCTTTCGGGCGGGCACTGCCAGTGCATCGCCGTGGAAGGGCTGGGCCGCTACCGCCGCCTCGGTGGCACCATCGACGACGCGGTGGGCGAGGCCTTCGACAAGGTGGCCAAGATGATCGGCCTCGGCTGGCCGGGCGGCCCGGCGGTGGAGAAGCTGGCGGCCACCGGCAACCCGGATGCCTTCGCCCTGCCGCGCCCGCTGCGTGGCCGCCCGGGCTGCGACTTCAGCTTCTCCGGGCTGAAGACGGCGGTGGCCCAGCTTCTGGCCGACCGGCCCGCGGGGGCGCTGCCGACCGCCTTCGCCGCCGACGTCGCCGCCTCCTTCCAGGCCGCGGTCACCGAGACCCTGGCCGACCGCACCCGCCACGCCTTCGCGGCCTTCGCCGAGGCCACCGGCACTCCGGCGCGGCTGCTGGTGGCCTCCGGGGGCGCCTCGGCCAACCAGGCGATCCGCGCCGCGCTCGCCGCCACCGCCGCCGAGGCCGGCGCACACTTCGTCGCCCCGCCGCTGAAATGGTGCGGCGACAACGCGGTGATGGTGGCCTGGGCCGGCCTGGAGCGCCTGCGCGCCTATACCGCGGGCGAGGGCGTCCCCGACGGGCTCGCCCACGCTCCCCGTCCCCGCTGGCCCCTCGATTACCCCGACCTGGGCCTCGGCAAGAGAGCCATCCCCCGGCGGCCGTCGCGTGCACAACCCCCCCCCCATACCCCCCCGCCC
>CALNAL010000039.1 GCA_937874445.1 uncultured Acetobacteraceae bacterium
GCAGGAGCGGACATGCCCCCGCTCTAGCACCGGCGGCCCGGCCGTGGCGAAAATTCTCGCCGCCTGTGGTTTTTTAGGCCCTCAGCCCGCCCCCTCCCCCTCGGAAAGCGGGGCCTCGAATTGGGGCAGGTACCACGCGGTCGGCTCGCGCTCGGCCGCCGCGTACCACGCCTGCAGCAGCGGATGGGCGCGCACCGCCGCGCAATAGGCCTGCGCGGGGGCGGAAATCTCCGGGCGGTAGGTCAGGAAGCGGCAGACCACCGGGGCGAACATCGCATCGGCCGCCCCCATCTCGGGGCCGAACAGGAAGGGCCCGCCGTGCGCCGCGAGCGCCGTGTTCCACAGCGAATCGATGCGGGCGATGTCCGCCAGCGCCTCGGGCGTGCGCCCCGCCCCGGCCGCCTGGCGGAACAGGCTCATCGTCATGGCCGAGCGCAGGCCGGCAAAACCGGCGTGCATTTCGCTGGACATGGCGCGCGCCGTGGCCCGCGCCGCCCGCTCGGCCGGCCACAGCGGGGCCAGCTCGGCACAGTATTCGACGATGGCCAGGCTCTCCCAGATCGTCACCCCGCGATGCTCCAGCACCGGCACCTTGCCCGCCGGGGCGCGGCGCTTCCAGGCGGGGACGGCCTCGGTGTAGAGGCCCACCACCTCCTCCTCCACCTTCAGCCCCGCCAGCCGCACCGCCAGCCAGCCGCGCAGCGACCACGACGAATAGCGCCGCGTGCCGATCAGCAGCTTTCCTTCGGACTCTGCCACTTCAGTCATGTTCCCTGCTCCGGTTGCCGGGCGCCAGCCTGCCACAGGAACGGCTTGCCCTGAAGCCCGGGGGGCGCAACAGTCGGACTTTCGCACTTCCGGAGAGCCCGATGAACGCTCCTGCGCCGCGCCCCAACAACCTCGCCCCGTTCTGGATGCCCTTCACCGACAACCGCTCCTACAAGGCGGCGCCGCGCATGCTCGCCGCGGCCAAGGGCATGTATTATTACACCCCCGAAGGGCAGGAAATTCTGGACGGTACCTCCGGGTTGTGGTGCGTCAACGCCGGGCACGGGCGGCGCGAGATCACCGAGGCGATCCAGAAGCAGGCGGCCGAACTCGACTACGCCCCCACCTTCCAGATGGGCCATCCGCTGGCCTTCCAGGCCGCCGCCAAGGTCGCCGAACTCACCCCGCCCGGGCTGGATCACATCTTCTTTACCAACTCCGGCTCGGAATCCGACGACACGGCCCTGAAGGTGGCGCTGGCCTACCAGCGCGCCCGCGGCCAGGCCCAGCGCGTGCGCCTGGTGGGGCGCGAACGGGCCTATCACGGCGTCGGCTTCGGCGGGCTGTCGGTCTGCGGCATCGGCGCCGACCGCTGGCAGTTCGGCGCGCTGCTGCCCTACGCCTCCCACCTGCCCCACACCTACATCCCCGAGAAGAACGCCTTCTCGCGCGGCCAGCCCGCCTTCGGCGCCGAGCGCGCCGACGCGCTGGAGAATCTGGTCCAGCTCTACGGCGACACCATCGCCGCGGTGATCGTCGAGCCGATGTCGGGCTCCACCGGCGTGCTGCCCCCGCCCAAGGGCTACCTGGAGCGGCTGCGCGCGCTGTGCACCAAGCACGACATCCTGATGATCGCCGACGAGGTCATCACCGGCTTCGGCCGCCTCGGCGCGCCCTTCGCGGTGGAGCGCTTCGGCATCGTCCCCGACATCATCGCCATGGCCAAGGGGCTGACCAACGCCGCGGTGCCGATGGGCGGGGTGGCGGTCTCCGACAAGGTCTACACCGCCATCGTCGAGGGCATGCCGGCGGGCATCGAGTTCTTCCACGGCTACACCTACTCCGGCCATCCGCTGGCCGCGGCGGCGGCCTGCGCCACCATCGACCTGCACCGCGCCGAGGACCTGCCCGGCCGCGCCAAGGCCATGGAGGGCTATTTCGAGGACGCCGCCCACGCGCTGAAGGGCCTGCCCAACGTCATCGACATCCGCAACATCGGCCTGGTCGCCGGCATCGAGCTGCAGCCGCGCCCGGGCAAGCCGACCGACCGCGCGGTGCGGGTGATGCAGCGCTGCTTCGATGCCGGCGTGCTGATCCGCACCACCGGCGACATCATCGCCCTCTCGCCCCCGCTGATCATCGAGAAGGCGCAGGTGGACCGCCTCTTCTCGGTGCTCGCCGAGGCCATCCACGCCGAGGCAGCCTGAACCGCAGGCGCATCGCCCGTCTCCGGCGGAACAGGATCCAGGGCATTTTCCTGCTGCTCGCCGGCAGGGGAATGCTCTAGGAGAGGGACTGGACCATGTTCCGCGCCCCGCCCCTTTCCGCTCCCCCGGAGGAACGGCCTCCTCCCATTGTCCCGCCGCGCCGGCGCCGCCGCTGGCGCTGGGTGCTGTTCAAATACCTTTTCATCCTCGCCGTCTGGGGCGGCCTGGCCGGCGGGGGCGCGCTGCTGTGGTTCGCCTGGGACCTTCCCCGTCCCGAGACGGCGCTGGATGCCACCCGCCGCCCCTCGCTCACCCTGCTCGACACCACCGGCCGGCTCTACGCCTCCTACGGCGACGTGGTGGGCGACCCGCTGCGCCTGTCCGACATGCCGCCCTGGCTGCCCGCCGCCGCCGTGGCCGTGGAGGACCGGCGCTTCTGGCAGCACGGCGCCTTCGACTTCATCGGCATCGCCCGCGCCGCCCTCGTGGACCTCACCACCGGACGCATCGCCCAGGGCGGCTCGACCATCGCCCAGCAGGTGGCCAAGAACCTCTTCCTCACCAATGCCCGCACCATCCGGCGCAAGGTGCAGGAGGTGCTGCTCACCCTCTGGCTGGAACGCAGCTTCACCAAGCGCGAGATCCTCGAGATCTGGCTCAACCGCGTCTATCTCGGCTCCGGCGCCTTCGGGGTGGACGCGGCGGCGCGCATGTATTTCGGCGTCTCCGCGCGGCGGGTGAACCTCTGGCAGGCCGCCGTGCTGGCGGGCATCCCGCGCGCCCCCTCGCGCTTCAACCCGCGCGTCGATCCCGCCGCCGCCACCGCGCGCGCGAAGGAGGTGTTGCAGGCCATGGTGGAGGCGGGCGCGCTCACCCCCGAGGCCGCCCGCGAGGCGGCGGCGCAGATCCGCTTTCCGCCGCGCCCCTCGGTTGCCGGCTACTTCGCCGACTGGATCTCCGAGCAGGTCGAACCCCTGCTCCCTCCCGGCGCCGACGCCCAGGTGCACACGACCCTCGATTCCCGTCTGCAGGCCATCGCCGAAAGCCGCCTGGAGGCCATCCTGGCCGGCCCCGGCGCCGCCGCCGGCGCCACCCAGGGCGCGGTGGTCGCCCTCGACGCCGCCACCGGCGCCGTGCGCGCCATGGTGGGCGGGCGCGACTACCGCAGCGGCCCCTACAACCGCGCCGTGCTGGCCCGCCGCCAGCCGGGCTCCTCCTTCAAGCCCTTCGTCTGGACCACCGCCCTCGAAGCCGGCATGACCCCCGACGACACGGTGCTCGACGGCCCCATCCGCCTCGGCACCTGGAGTCCCGGCGACTTCGAGCGGCGCTTCCTCGGGGAGGTGACGCTGGAAACCGCCCTCGCCGAATCACTCAACACCGTCTCCGTCCGCCTGCTGCTCAAGGCGGGCGGCCCCGACGCGGTGATCGCCACGGCCCGACGCCTCGGCATTGCCAGCCGCCTGCCGCGCAACGCCACCCTGGCACTGGGTACCGGCGAGGTCAGCCTGCTCGAGATCACTTCCGCCTACGCCGCCTTCTTCAATGGCGGGCATCGCGTCAGCCCCACCGGCATCGATCAGATCACCACCGACGGACGCACCACGCTCCCCGCCCGCCCCGATCCGCCGCGCGTGCTCGCCCCCGACATCGCCGCCGCCATGCGCCGCATGCTGGCCGCCGTCGTCGCCCGCGGCACCGGACGCGCCGCCGCCCTGCCGGGCCGCTTCGTCGCCGGCAAGACGGGCACCACCCAGGACTATCACGACGCCTGGTTCATCGGCTTCACCGGCGGCCTCATGATCGGCGTGTGGATCGGCAACGACGACAACACCCCGATGAAGAACATCACCGGCGGCACCCTCCCCGCCCGCCTGTTCCACGACATCGCGGCCGCCGATTCCTGACGGAAGGCCTCAAGCCGCCAGCACGCGGAACAGCCGGACGGTGCGCGAAGTGGTGTCCTCGAGTTCGGTGGAGGTCGGCACCGTGGCGCGGGCGAACTCGACCAGGCCCTCGCGGGGCAGGTAGGCCCGGCCGGGGTCGGCAATCCACACCTCGGCGGTGCGCGCGAGGGTGCGCAGCCAGGGCAGGATGTGGGCGGTCATGGGGCGCTCGTAGCAGACGTCGCCGCAGACCACGAGATCCCACCGGCAGGGCGCCCCGACGAGGTCGCCGGAAAGGGTCGGGGCGAGGCCGTTGCGGGCCGCGTTGAAGCCGGCGGCGGCCTGCGCCAGAGGGTCGATGTCGGCGGCCTCGGCACTGGCGGCGCCGGCACGCAGCGCGGCGAGCGCGGCCAGACCGCAGCCACAGGCGAAATCCAGCACACGGCGGCCGGCGACCGTCTCGGGGTGGTCGAGAAAGCGGCGCGCGAGGGCCTGGCTGCCCGGCCAGGCGAAGGCCCAGAAGGGCGGCTCCAGACCGGTGCGGGCGAGCCACGCCTCGGTGGCCTGCCAGATCGGGGTGATCTCGGTGGCAAGCGCGAGTTCGAACTCCGGTACCAGGGGCGCGCGGGCAGGAGCGGTGTGGGCGGCGATGAAGGCGGCCGGGTCGGTCACCACAGGCGGCCCAGCAGAATCGCCAGGGCGATGGCCAGGCCGATGTCGCGGTTGGCCTTGAAGAGAGCGAGGCAGAGAGGCGCGTCGTGGATGTCGAGGCGGATCACCTGGCGCACGAACAGCACGGCAGGCAGCGAAAGCCCGGCCCAGAAGCCCCAGCCGAGGCCGGAAAGCCAGCCCGCGAGCGCCAGCAGCAGCAGCGCCGCGCCGTAGCAGGCGGCCAGGAAGGGACGGGTGTTCTCCCCCCACACGCGGGCGGTGGAGCCCAGGCCGAGAAGGGTGTCGTCCTCGCGGTCCTGGTGGGCATAGACGGTGTCGTAGCCGAGGGTCCAGACGATGGCCACGCCGTAAAGAGCAAGGCCGGCAGCGTCGAGACGGCCGGAGGCGGCGGCATAGCCCATCGGCGCGCCCCAGCCGAAGGTGAGCCCCAGCACGATCTGCGGCCAGGATGTCACGCGCTTGGCCGCCGGGTAGAACGCCACCAGCACCAGCGAGCCCACACCCAGCACCTGGGCCAGCGGGTCGAGCGTGAGCAGAATGCCGAGCGAAGGCAGGCACAAGGCAAACAAGGCCAGCACGGCATGACGCAAATGCAGCGCACCGGAGGCCAGCGGACGGGTGGTGGTGCGGCTGACACGGCGATCGAGGTCGCGGTCCCAGATGTCGTTGACCACACAGCCGGCCCCGCGCATCAGCACCGAGCCCAGGGCAAAGGCAACAATGAGCCACAACGCGCCCGGACCGTGGCCCACCAGCAGGATGGCCCACAGCCCCGGCAGGAAAAGCAGCCACGACCCGATCGGACGGTCCAGCCGCGCCAGTAGCGCGTAGGGAACCAGAGGGGAGGGCAGACGGCCGATCCAGCCGTCAAGGGCAATGTCGGTGTGTACCGCGGACATGCCGCGATGTTACCGCCGACGGCCCTTCCGCGGGAGAGGGCACGTCGCCCTTCAGCCAGGGAAGGTGTTCTTCTTAGGGAAGGTGTTCTTCTTTCGAGAAAGAAGAACCAAGAAAGCTTTGTCCGTTTGG
>CALNAL010000040.1 GCA_937874445.1 uncultured Acetobacteraceae bacterium
GCTGCGTGGTGGTGGAGGACGCCCCCTCCGGCATCGCCGCGGCCCGCGCCGGCGGCATGCTGGCGCTGGGAATCGCGCGCCACCCCGCCGACGTGAACCTGCTGGAAAGGGCTGGCGCGCATCTTGTGGTGCGCGACCTCGCCGAGGTGGACGTGACTGCGTTGACGCAGGGCACGCTGCGCCACCGGTAGCAAAAATCCGGCCCTCACGACGCGCCGGAAAAGACGAACCAGGAGAACGCCATGCCGACCATCCCCCCTGCCGATCCGCTGTGGCGCCTCGTGATCGAAGGCGTGAGCCTCCGCCAGGAGGCCGGGATCGAGTCACGCCTGGCCATCGGCAATGGCCTGCTCGGCGTGCGCGGGGCCCGGGCAGCCAGCCGCGGGGCCACCTGGCGGGCCTGGTTGCAGCCGGGGGCGTGGATCTCCTGGCCGCGCGTCTATTGCGCGGGGCTGTTCGACACCCCCAATACCACGCCCGCCGTGCCGGCCCTCGCCCCGCTGCCCGACTGGCTGCCGCTGGTGATCCGCCTCGACGGCGCTCCCCTGCTGCTGCAGTCGGGCGAGACGCTGCTCCACCGCCGCACCCTCGACCTCCAGCGCGGCTGGCTCACCGCCGAATGGCGCCAGCGCATGCCCCCGACCGACGGGCAGGCGGGCGCGGAAGCCAGCCTGCGCACCCTGCGCCTGGTGTCGCAGGCCGACCGGGCGCTGGGCCTGCAGAGCGCCGAGCTGGAACTCGACCGTGACGGGGTGGAGGTGGAGGTGGAGGCGCGCGTCGATCTCGCCGCCGCCGGCCTGGAGGTGGTGGCGCTGGACTCCGATGCGGTGCTGCTGCGCACCCTGGCCACCGGCCGGCAGGTGGCGCTGGCGGCGGCAGTGAAATGCGATACCGGCACGCCTCTCGATGCCCCGCCGCTCTCCTGGCGCTGGCGGTGGCAATCGGTGGCCGGCACGCCGGCCCGGCTGACCCGCCTGGTCGCGGTGGTACGCGATGCGACCTCCGCCGAGGAGGCCCGCACCGCCCTGCACCGGGGCGAAAAGCGCGGCCGCGCCCTGCCGCTCGACCATGCGACCGCCTGGGCGGAACGCTGGGCCGGCGCCGATGTGGCCCTCGAGGGCGAGACGGGATGGCAGGCCGCCGTGCGCTTCGCCCTCTACCACCTCATCGCGGTGGCCAACCCCGAGGACGGGCGCGTCTCGGTGGGCGCGCGCGGGCTCTCCGGCGACGGCTATCTCGGCCACGTGTTCTGGGATACCGAGACCTACCTGCTGCCCTTCTATACCTTCGCCTGGCCGGAAGCGGCCCGGGCGCTGCTGATGTACCGCTATCACACCCTCGACGGCGCCCGCGCCAAGGCCGCGCACGAGGGCTGGAAGGGCGCCTGCTTCGCCTGGGAATCGGCCGATACCGGCAAGGAAACCACCCCCGAGGAGGTGATCGGCCCGGCCGGCACCCCGGTCGCGGTGCTCACCGGCAAGCAGGAACAGCACATCACCGCCGACGTCTCGCACGCGGTCTGGCAGTACTGGCTGGCCACCGGCGACGAGGACTTCCTGCTCCAGGCCGGGGCGGAGATCCTGCTGGAAACGGCCCGCTTCTGGACCAGCCGCGCCCTTCCCGAGGCCGACGGGCGGCGCCACATCCGCGGGGTGATCGGCCCCGACGAATATCACGAGACCATCGACGACAACGCCTTCACCAACACCATGGCCCGCTGGAACATCCGGCGCGGCCTGGAGGTGCTGGACCTGCTGGCCGCCCGCTGGCCCGACCGGGCCGCCGCCCTGCGCGAGAAGCTGGCGATCGGCGAGGACGAGCCCGCCGCATGGCACACCGCCGCCGAGGGGCTGGTGGACGGCTTCGACCCCGAGACCGGAATGATCGAGCAGTTCACCGGCTTCTACGGACTGGAGAAGATCGACCTCACGGCGCTGCCGCCCGGACCGGCCGACGTGGTGCTGGGACGCGCGCGTACCCAGGCGTCGCAGGTGGTCAAGCAGGCCGACGTGGTGGCCCTGCTGGGCGTTCTGCCGGAAGAGTATCCCGCCGCGGTGGCGCTGAAGAACTTCCTCTACTACGAGCCGCTCTGCGCCCACGGCAGCTCGCTCTCGCGCGCCATGCACGCGCTGGTGGCCGCCCGGCTGGGCGAGACCGAGACGGCGGCACACTACCTGACTTCCACCGCCGCGCTGGAGCTGGAGGATGCCGCAGGCGAGGCGGCCGGCGTGCATATCGCCGCCCTGGGCGGACTGTGGCAGGCGGTGGTGCTGGGCTTCGGCGGGGTCGGGGTGGATGCCGAGGGGCTCTCGCTGGCCCCCCGCGTGCCCGCCGAACTGCCGCGACTGGAGTTCCCGCTGCACTGGCACGGCCGGCGCGTGCGCGTGACGCTGCGGCCGGACGCGTGGAAGGTCAAGCTGGAGCAGGGCAACGAAATGACCCTGCGGGTCAATGGCACTGCCTATACGCTGCAACCAGGCGGGGTCGCGGAGGGGTAGCCCCCCCCGCACGCCCGGAGGGGCCCGGAAAGGGTAAGGCAAAGCAAGGCAAGGTGTTCTTCTTTCGAGAAAGAAGAACCAAGAAAGCTTTGTCCGTTTGGCTCC
>CALNAL010000041.1 GCA_937874445.1 uncultured Acetobacteraceae bacterium
CGCCGCGTCCGCCTCAAAAGGGCGGCGCGGCGGTTGCGTATCCGCCCTACGCCCTGTCGCAGTGGCGTTTCCCGGGGAGAGGACGCCGCGGCCCGCTCAGAGCGCCAGATCGAGCGTCCGGCCTTCGAAGATGCGGTCGCGGGAGCCTTCCAGGTGGTGGCGCATCAGGTCGCGAGCGCGGTTGGCGTCGCGCTGGCGGAGCGCCTGGAGAATAGCCAGGTGTTCCTGGAACACGCCGGCCAGCCCGCCGGGCGGGCCGAGCAGCGTGACGCCGTGGGCATGCATGCCCAGCGAGATGTGCTCGCGTAACGCCATCATCGATTCGGCGAAGTAGTGGTTGTTGGCGGCCTGGGCGATGGCGGTGTGGAAGGCGAAGTCGGCATCGTCGTGGTGGCGATGGGCCTGGGTGGCGTCGCGCATCAGTTCGACGGCCGAGGCAATGGCCTCCAGGGCCGGGTCGTTCCAGCGCAGCGCGGCGTGGTAGGCCTGCTCGGGCTCGATGGTCAGGCGAAACTCGTAGCAGCGCTGGATGTCGGCGATGGTCTCGACCGGCGCGAAGCCGAGGGCCGGCTGTCGGGCAGGGGAGGGGGCTCCCCCGGCCCGCACGAAACTGCCTGCGCCGCGCCGCGAGAAGATCAGCTTTTCCTCGCGCAGCTGCTGCAACGCCTCGCGCACCACCGGGCGGGAAACGAGGAATTCGGCGGCCAGCTGATGCTCGCTGGGGAGTCGTTCGTCGGGCTTCATGTCCCCGGCGAGAATCTGCCGGCGCAGCGACTGATAGACACGGTCCGGCAACAGCCGTCGCACCGGGCTGGCCGGCAGATCCGCCGTCGCGGGCTGCCGCGGTTCTGTCGCCTCGCGCCGCGTCATCTTCGCATCGTCGCGCACGGTCTCCGATCCTCCGCCGGGAAAGTTCCGGAATAGTGCCGCCCGGACCGCGACGCCAGTGTTCTGGCCGGCTCGGTTGCGATGAAAATGGGCGCATCCGGGTAACTTGTAAAGTTGTCATGGAAAATTGGCCGACGGAAGCCGGGAAATCTGTTCTAGAACATGTCGAAACGTCGGATGTTTCAAGAATTTTCCTGCATCAACATGTTGACAACAAATTTACAGGCGCGGCATAGTCGCTCATCCCGTTGGGACGGAACGCAGTGAACGGAACAGCCTCTCATCTGGCAGCGGAGCGCGGCATGACGCTCCCCCCGTCGGCGCCGGCGTTATGCCTGCTGGCCGACGATATGACCGGTGCCCTCGATTCCGCCGTCTGGTTCGCCTCTCCCGTCGCCCCTGTGCAGGTCGTCTGGCAGCCCCGGCCTTCTGCCCCCGGTGTCCCCTCTGGCGCCGCGCCCTCCTTCGCGATCGACAGCGGCACCCGCGAAATGCCCGCGGACGCGGCGGCCCGCGAGGTGTCCCGTCTGGTCGCCGCTTTTCCCGCGGGCGGCGCGGCCTGCCATTTCCTCAAGCTGGACAGCCTGCTGCGCGGCCACGTCGCCGCCGATCTCGCCGCCTGGCACGCCGTCCGGCCGTTCGACCATGTCATTCTGGCCCCGGCCTTTCCCGCCCTGGGACGCATGACGCGGGGAGGCCGGCAATACTGGCGCGACGGCACCGAATGGGTTCCCACCGCCTGCGATCTCGTCCGCGAGATCGCGGCCGCGGGCTTCGCCCAGGCGCTCTGCCGGCCTGGCGTGGCTGCCCCGGCCGGGGTCAGCCTGTGGGACGCCGAAACCGACGACGACCTGCGCGCCGTGGTGGCGGCCGGGCTCCGGCTTTCCGGCGAGGTGCTGGGGTGCGGCTGCGGCGGTCTGGCCGGCGCGCTGGCCGAGGCCCTCACGGGTCAGGCCTTCGCTGTCGCGGCCCGGCCGCTGCGCGCCACTGCCCTGGCGCGGCCGGTGCTCGGTCTGTTCGGCACCGACCACCCTGTCACTCTCCGCCAGCTCGCCGCCTGCGACGCCGCGCTGCGCGTGCCGGCCGAGGTCGCCCGGGTCGAGGCGCAATGGCGCGCGGCCGGCGTTGCCCTGGTGCGCCCCGCCCTGCCCGCCGGGCTGGCGCGTGCCGAGGCGGCCGTCCGCATCGCCGCGGCATTCACCGCCCTCGTCACGCACCTCGCCCCGCCTGCCACGCTGGTGGTCTCCGGCGGCGAGACCCTGCACGCCGTCTGCCGTGCCCTCGGCGCCGACCGGCTCGATCTGATCGGCCAGATCGCCCCCGGCATCCCCCGCTCCATTCTTCGCGGCGGGCCGTGGGACGGCGTCGGCGTCGTCTCCAAATCCGGGGCCTTCGGGGATGCCGATACCCTGACGCGGCTCCTCGCGGACGTTCCTTCTTCAGCAAAAGGCAGCCACGCATGACGCCGCAACTCGCCATTACCATGGGGGACCCGGCCGGGGTCGGGCCCGAGATCATCCTCAAGGCCTGCAAGAAGCTGGAAGGCGAGCTGCTGGGCAACCGCCTCCGCCTGCTGATCATCGGCTCCAACGCCGTGCTCGCCGAGACGAAGGCCGCGCTCGGGCTCGACCTCGCGATTCCCGAGGTGAGCGAGAGCGATGCCGTCTGGCCGGCACTGGCGACGCTGCAGGCCTGTCCCGAGAGTGAGCCCATCCGCCCGGGCCAGCTGTCGGCCACCGCCGGGCACTTCGCCTTCAAGGCGATCGAGACTGCCGTGCGCCTCGCCCAGACCGGGCGCGTGCTGGGGCTCGTCACCGCGCCGCTCAACAAGGAGGCGCTGAACAAGGCGGGACACCATTTCGCCGGCCACACCGACATGCTGGCCAAGCTGACCGGCTCCTCCGGGTCGGTGATGATGCTCGCCCATGGCAACATGCGCGTGAGCCATCTCACCACCCATGTGGCGCTGGAGGACGTGCCGAAGAAGCTGACCCCGGAACGGCTTCGTTATGTTATCGACATCACTGCCGAGGCGCTGGCCGGGCTCGGGCTGGAGCGCCGCCGCATCGCGGTCGCGGCGCTCAACCCGCATGCCGGCGAGGGCGGACTGTTCGGGCGGCAGGACATCGACATCAGCGCCCCCGTCATCGCCGCCTGCCGTCGCGACGGCCTGGACGTCGAGGGGCCCGTGCCCGGGGACACCGTGTTCGTCAAGCTGCGCGGCGGACAGTACGACGCCGTCGTCGCGATGTACCACGACCAGGGCCACATCCCGGTGAAGATCCTCGGCTTCCACGTCGATGAGAAGACCGGAAAATGGCAGGCGCTCTCGGGCGTGAACATCACGCTCGGGCTGCCGATCATCCGTACCTCGGTCGATCACGGCACCGCCTTCGACATCGCCGGCAAGGGCATCGCCGACGAAAACAGCCTGCTCGAGGCGATCGACTACGCGCTCAAGCTCGCCTCCGCCCGTTCCCGTTCCAGCAAGAAAGATATTTGATGACCGCCGATCTTACCTCGCGCATCGATCTGTTGTTCCCGAGCCGTATCAGCTTCGGCACGGGGGCGGCGGCCGAGGTGGGTCGCTGGGCCGCCTCCCGCGGCCTGAAGCGCCCGCTGGTGGTGGCTGACGCCTTCAACGTTCCACGCATTGCCAGTCTGGGATTTTCCGGAGAGGTCGCCTGCTGCAGCGACTTTCCGCCCGAGCCCGATGCCGCGGCGCTCGAGCGCCTGCTGGCCGAGGTGCGCCGGGCCGATCCCGATCTCGTCGTTGGTTTCGGTGGCGGTTCGGCGATGGATCTCGCCAAGCTCGCCGCGGTGCTGCCCGGCAGCGGGCAGGATTTCACCGCCGTGGTCGGCGCGGAGAAGGTGGCCACCCGCCGCACCGCGCTGGCGCAGGTGCCCACCACTTCCGGCACCGGCAGCGAGGTGGGCACGCGCGCCCTCGTCACCGACCCAGCGACGCTCAACAAGCTCGCGGTGCAGAGCGTGCACATGCTGGCCGACTTCGCCGCCGTCGATCCCGAGCTGATGGCGAGCATGCCGCGCGCGGTGACGGTTTCCACCGGCGTCGATGCGCTGGCGCACTGCGTGGAATGCTACACCAACAAGCATGCCCATCCGCTGATCGACCTCTACGTCGAGGAAGGCATCCGCCTGGCCGGACGCTTCCTGCCGCGCGCCGCCTCCGACCGTGCCGACCGCGAGGCGCAGGCCGGCATGGCACTGGCCGCGCTCTACGGCGGTTTCGGCCTGGGGCCGGTGAACACCGCCGCCGGCCACGCCGTGGCCTATCCGCTGGGCACGCATCACCACATCGCCCACGGCGCCGCCAACGCGCTGATCTTTCCGCACGTGCTGGCCTTCAATGCGCCCGCCGTTCCGGAGCGCACGGCGGGCGTGTTGCGCGCGCTCGGGCTCACGGTCTCCTCGGAACCGAAGGCCGTGTTCGCGGCCGCCTACAAGTGGTGCGTGGATCTCGGCTGCAAGATGCGCCTTTCCGACTACGGCGTTCCGGAAGCCGACCTGCCGGCCATGGCACGCGAGGCGCACGCCAACCGTCGCCTGCTCGACAACAATCCGCGGGATCTCTCCGTGCAGGACATCCTTGCCATCTACCGTTCCGCCTACTGATCACCCCCGGGCCCCCGGCAACCAAGGCCGGGAACGAACCATAATCCATGGAGGTTGACGTGCCAGAATTCAGCACATTCGATACCGTCCTGATCATGTCGATGATCGGGATCTACATCATCTTCACATCGTGGCTGACGGTGAAGTTACGAAGTCGCACCAATGCGCAATTCATGGTGGCTGCCCGCGCCATGCCGGCGGTCATCGTCGGCGTGCTGCTGATGAGCGAATTCATCGGCGCCAAGTCCACGGTGGGCACCGCGCAGGAGGCGTTCCTCTCCGGTGCCGCCGCCGGCTGGTCCGTGCTGGCCGCGGCCATCGGCTTCCTGCTGTTCGGCCTGGTGTTCGTGCGCGTCATCTATCGTTCCGGATCATACACGATCTCCGGGGCCATCGAGCAGCGCTTCGGCAAGTCCACCATGATCAGCGTCTCTCTGATCATGATCTACGCGCTGCTGCTGGTGAACGTCGGCAACTACGTTTCCGGTGCCGCCGCCATCTCCACGGTGATGCACGTCAACCTGCCTGTCGCCATGGTCATCATCGCCGTGGTCAGCACCGTCTATTATCTCTTCGGCGGACTGAAGGGCGTGGCCTGGGTGACGCTGCTGCACACCACCGTCAAGGTGATCGGGCTCGCGATCATCGTCGGCATCGCGCTGTCGCTCACCGGCGGCCTCGGGCCGATGATCAAGAGCATGCCCGACTACACCTTCACCTGGGACGGCAAGGTCGGTCCCTCCACCATCATCGCCTGGATCTTCGGCACGGTGGGCGCGATCTTCTCGACGCAGTTCGTCATCCAGGCGATCTCCTCGGCGCGCTCGGCCGAAGAGGCCCGCAAGTCCTGCCTCTGGGGCGCGATGTTCTGCATTCCCCTCGGACTGGCCCTGGCGTTCATCGGTGTGGCCGCGAAGTACCTCTATCCCGACATCAAGAGTCTCTACGCGCTGCCGGTGTTCCTGCAGCACATGCATCCCTTCGTGGCCGGCATCGTGGCCGTCGGGTTGATCGCCTCGGTGTTCGTCTCGGTGTGCACTGTGGCGCTGGCCATCGTCTCGCTGATGATCCGCGACTTCTACATCCCCTACTGGAAGCCCACCGAGGCGCAGCAGATGCGCATGACGCACATCCTCTCGCTGGTCGTCGCGGTGGTGCCGCTGATCTTCGTCTTCACCGTGCCCGAGATCCTGCGGCTGTCCTTCTTCACCCGCGCGCTCAGGCTGTCGATCTCGATGGTGGCGCTGGTTGGCTTCTTCCTGCCGTTCTTCAGCAGCAACCGCGGGGCGACCATCGGGCTGTGGGGTTCGGCCATCATGACGACCATCTGGTATCTGCTCAACAACCCGTTCGGCATCGACAACATGTATATCGCCGCCTTCACGCCGCTGGTGGTGATGGTGATCGACTGGATCTGCGGCGGTCGGCGCACGCTGGTCGCGGCGGACGCGGTCGACGGCGGGGCCTCGGCCAAGGGCAGCACGCTGCGATGAGCGACGCAGCCGAAGGAGCGGTGCAGGGCGGCTTGCCGTCCTGCCTGCTGCCCACACGCTGCGTGCAGAACCATGCGGCGAACCTCACCGTGCTGCCCAACGGCGATATCGCCTGCGTCTGGTTCGGCGGCACGCAGGAGGGCATCCCCGACATCTCCGTCTATTTCGCGCGCCTCGCCAAGGGGACGCGGGAGTGGAGCGTGCCGGAGAAGCTTTCCGACGATCCCTCGCGCTCCGAGCAGAATCCGCTGCTGTTCAACGCCCCGGACGGAACGCTGTGGCTGATGTGGACGGCGCAGATCTCCGGCAACCAGGACACGGCCATCGTCCGCCGGCGCCTCTCGCGCGACAACGGGGTGACCTGGGGGCCGATCGAGACGCTGTTCCCGGCTGCGGCCACCTCGGGCACCTTCATTCGCCAGCCGGTGGTGGTGCTGCCCACGGGCGCGTGGCTGCTGCCGGTGTTCTACTGCAACGCCATTCCGGGCCGGACCTGGAGCGGCGATGCCGATACCTCGGCGGTGAAGATCAGCGTCGATGCCGGCCGCACCTGGCACGACGTTGCGGTTCCGCAAAGCACCGGCTGCGTGCACATGAACATCGGTCTGCTGGCCGACGGGACACTGCTTGCGCTGTTCCGCAGCCGCTGGGCCGACGCCATCTACGCCTCCCGCTCCGACGACGGCGGCGAGCACTGGTCGGTTCCGGAAAAGACGGCGCTGCCCAACAACAACGCCTCGATCCAGTTCACCGTGCTGGCCAATGGGCATCTGGCGCTGGTGTTCAACAACACCTCCGCCGCCAACGCCACCGGGAGGCGGGCCTCGCTCTACGACGATATCGGCGGCGATGCCGCGCCCCCTCCGCCACCCGAGGCGGGCGAGCGCCGTGCCTTCTGGGGCGCTCCGCGCGCGCCGCTTTCCATCGCGCTGTCCGAGGACGGCGGGCGAAGCTGGCCGTGGGTGCGCGACATCGAAACCGGTGACGGCTACTGCATGACCAACAACTCGCGCGACAAGCAGAACCGCGAGCTGTCCTATCCCTCGGTCACCCAGGCGCCGGACGGGACCATCCACGTCGCCTACACCCACTTCCGTCAGGCCATCCGCCATGTGACGCTGGCCGAGGACTGGATCAAGGGAGCCTGAGCGATGGCGCTGCGCAGAGCCCTGGTTTCCGGCGCCAGCTCGGGCATCGGGGCGGCGGTGGTCGAGCGCCTGCTGGCCGAGGGCTGGCAGGTGACCGGGCTCAGCCGGCGCGATCCCGGCCGTGGCGGTGCCTATACGCATATCGGCGTGGACCTGACCGACCATGCCGCCGTGCGCCGGGCGCTGGCGGGGCTCACGGTGGAGGCGCTGGTGCATGCCGCCGGCGTGCTGCGCACCGCCCGGCTGGGGACGCTGGAGGCCGCGGCAGGCGAGGCGATGTGGCGGCTGCACGTCGAGGCCGCGGCACTGCTCGCCGACTGCGTGGTGCCGCGCATGCCTGAGGGCGGGCGCGTGGTGCTGCTCGGCAGCCGCACTGCCACCGGCGCCGCCGGGCGCAGCCAGTACGCGGCCAGCAAGGCCGCCGTGGTGGGACTCGCGCGGTCGTGGGCCGCCGAACTCGTCGGACGCGGCATCACCGTCAACGTCGTTGCCCCGGCGGCCACCGACACGCCGATGCTGCACGACCCCGCGCGCGGCGGGGTGCCCCCGCGCATGCCCCCGCTCGGGCGCTTCGTGCGCCCCGAGGAGGTAGCGGGTACCGTTGCCTTCCTGCTCGGCCCCGATGCCGGGGCCATCACCGGACAGCAGATCGTCATCTGCGGCGGCAGTTCCCTTTAGCCCCCGCAACAGGAGAGAAACATGAGCGAGAAATTCCGCGGCGTGTGCTGCGCCGCCGCCACGCCGGTCCGCGAGGACCTCAGCGCCGACGTGGACAAGCTGGCGGTCCACTGCAAGCATCTGCTGGCCGATGGCTGCCACGGCATCGCCCTGCTCGGCTCGACCGGCGAGGCCAACTCCTTCTCGGTGGCCGAGCGCATGGCCATCCTCGAAGGGGTGGTGAAGGCCGGCGTGCCCGCCGCGTGCCTGCTGCCCGGAACCGGCGTGTGCGCGCTGCCCGATACCATTGCGTTGACGAAACACGCCCTCGCGCTCGGCGTCAGCCGCGTCGTGATGCTGCCGCCGTTCTACTACAAGAAGCTTTCCGACCCGGCGCTGATCGACTGCTACAGCTACGTCTTCGACCAGGTGGCCGACAGCCGGCTGCGGGTGATCCTCTACCACATCCCGCCGATCTCGCAGATCGCCATTACCGACGGCGTCATCGAGGGATTGCTCAAGAAGTATCCCGCGACCGTGGCCGGGGTGAAGGATTCGAGCGGCGACTTCGAACACATGAAGGGCCTGGCACAGCACTTCCCGCAGCTGTCGATCCTGGCCGGGGCCGACCCGATGATGAAGCCGCTGCTGGAAGTGGGCGGCGCCGGTTGCATCACCGCGACCTCCAACCTGGCCGCGCGCTATCTGCGCACGGTGTTCGACGGGTTCGCTTCCCCGGCCGCCAAGGCCGCGGTGGAGGCCGCGCAGGCCTGCATCGTGGCGCAGCGCACCATCAGCAACCACTTCACGCAGATCCCGACGATCAAGGCGATGGTCGGCCTGCGCTACGGCGATGCCGGTTGGGGCCGGGTGCGCCACCCCTTCACCGCGCTGACCGGGGCACAACGCGCCGAACTCAAGGCGCTGCTCGAGGCGCCCGAGGCGGGGTTCGCCGCCTGATACCGGGTAGCTAAGGAAGGTGTTCTCCTTTCGGGAAAGGAGAACCAGGAAAGCTTTGTTCGTTCAGGGCTCCGCGCCTGGGGTTGGCGCGGAGCCGGGCGAACTGCTTCCTTCCCTCCCGGGCCGAAAAATTCCAGACTGTGCTCTTCCGCCGCGCGAGAGCAGGTTCCGCCATGTCCGATGACCTTCCCCTGGCCCTGACGATGGGCGACGCCTCCGGCATCGGCCCGGAGATCGTGGCCAAGGCCGTTGCCGGGAACGCCGGCGGCCCCGTGATCGTCTTCGGCAGCGTCCTGGTGATGCGCGAGGCCGTCCGGCGCCTCGGGCTGGGCCTGGAGGTTCGCGCCATTCCCGCTCCGGAGGCGGCCCGCGGCGCGGCGGGGTGCCTGGAGGTGATCGAGACGACGCGCATCGCCGCGCTGCCGCCCGTGGGCGTGGTGAATGCGGTTTCCGGGCAGGCCTCCTTCGACACGCTGGTCGCCGCGATCGGCGCGGCCCGGGGAGGGCAGGTCGGCGGCATCGTTACCGCGCCGCTCAACAAGGAGGCCATGGCCAGCGCCGGCATCCGCTATCCCGGGCATACCGAGATTCTGGCGGAGTACGGCGGGGCCCCGCGCGTGGCCATGATGCTCGTCAACGACGAGATCCGCACGGTGCTCGTCACCATCCACATGTCGTTGCGCAAGGCTATCGAGGCGGCCGATTTCGCCGCCCAGATGTCGGCGATCCGCCTGGCGCACGAGGGAGGGCAGGCGCTCGGCATCGCGGCGCCGCGGGTCGCGGTGGCCGGCCTCAATCCGCACGCGGGGGAGGGGGGGCTGTTCGGCGAGGAGGAGACCCGCATCATCCGCCCCGCCGTCGAGGCCGCGCGCGCCGAGGGCATCGACGCCAGCGGACCCTGGCCCGGGGACACGGTTTTCATGCAGGCACGACAGGGACGTTTCGATGTCGTCGTCGCGCAGTATCACGACCAGGGGCTCATCGCGGTGAAATACCTCGGGCTGGAGCGGGGGGTGAACATCACGCTCGGGCTGCCGTTCGTGCGCACCAGCCCGGACCACGGCACCGCCTTCGACATCGCGGGGCAGGGAATTGCCGACCCCGCCAGCCTGGAGGCGGCCCTGGCCTGCGCCCGGAAGCTGGTTGCCGCCAGGGCGGTTCACCCCGCGGATCCGTGACCGGCGGCCGCCTTGCTCCCCGGGACGGCGTGCCTTACACGGCCTTGCAGGAAAAACGCCCACAAGGAGACCTCGCATGGCCGTGCAGCGCACGCTTTCGATCATCAAGCCCGACGCCACCCGCCGCAATCTCACCGGGCAGATCAACGCCCGCCTGGAAGCCGCCGGGCTGCGCATCGTCGCGCAGAAGCGCCTGCAGCTGACCACCGCCCAGGCCGAGGCGTTCTACGCCGTCCACCGGGAGCGCCCGTTCTTCCACGATCTGGTGGCGTTCATGACCTCCGGGCCGGTCGTGGCGCAGGTGCTCGAGGGCGAGGAGGCGGTGACGCGCAACCGCGAGACCATGGGGGCCACCAACCCCGAGAAGGCCGCGCCCGGCACCATCCGCAAGGACTTCGCCGAGAGCATGCAGAACAACTCCGTCCACGGCTCCGACAGCCCCGAGAACGCGGCCGTCGAGATTGCGTTCTTCTTCGCGGGGATCGAGATCGTCGGCTGAGGCGGGCGGGTATTCGATACGAATACGGAACGTTTTGGGCACAAGCTCGCGTGATGGGAATCAGGTGCGTTTTGCGGGGGAACCTGGCACCGGCGGGGGAGCGCTGGGCTTGGTGATCGAACGCGTGCGCTGCACGGCCATGCGAG
>CALNAL010000042.1 GCA_937874445.1 uncultured Acetobacteraceae bacterium
GCTTTCTGCCCGGCCTCGGGCTTGGCATCGGACTCGGCCGGGGCTTCCTCGGGGGCGGCGGGCGCGGACACGTGGAAGCGCAGCCCGTAGCGTGCGTAGGGGTCGGCAAAGGCGGAAACCGCCGCCAGGGGAATGGCCAGCGTGCTCGGCACCCCCCCGAAGGAGAGCCCCACCGAGAGCACGGCCGCCTTCTCGTCGACCATCAGGTCCCAGAACTGGTGCTGCAGGACGATGGTCATTTCCTCGGGATACTGGGCCCGCAGGCGCGCGGGGATCGTCACCCCGGGGGAGTCGGTGCGGAAGGTGATGTAGAAATGGTGCTCGCCCGGCAGGCCGTTCTCCGCGACATAGCGCAGCGCGCACACCATCACCTGGCGCAGCGCGGCTTCGGTCCACGCGTCGTAGGGCAGCAGGCTGTCCGGTGGCCGGGGGTCGGAACCGGAACTCTCGTCTTCCATCACTCTGCCTCGCACGTCACTTTTCCCATCACTTAGCGAAAGGAGCGCGGCGGGAAAAGGGTATCACGCGGAAAGGAGGAAGTGGGGGGGCTTCTGTTGCCCGGTGCCCCCCCGAACCGCGCTTACCGCTTATGCAGCGGCAGCGAGTGCAACGTTGTTATCGTTGGCACTTGTGAATTGGCCCGATGACGGCGGTACCATGCCGGGCAAAAGATGAGCCTTTACCACGCGTGTCGAGACTGTTTCGCCCCCCTTGGTGGAGGCGCCGGGCACTGCCCCCGGGTCCACGACGCTTATTCTGCGCACCGTTTATCGCCATAGTCGGCAAGCCGACGGCCTAGATATAGGCGCGGCGCCCGCTTCCGGGAAGGGGGCTGATTGCGCCCCGGGGCTCCGGCGAGCTACACGGGCTTGCCAGCAGCGAGGGGCCCCGATGAATCTGACCGAACAGCAGCTCGACGAGATCGCAGCCCTGCGTGCCCGCGAGGCGCCCACCCGCCGCGCCACCGTGCCCGCGCTGGAAGAGCTGCTCTATCAACCGCTCCCGGTGCTCGACCACGGCTTCGTGCGCGTCATCGACTACATGGGCGACGACGCGGCGATCGTGCAGGCGGCACGCGTCTCCTACGGGGCCGGCACTCGCAAGGTTTCCGAGGATGCGGCGCTGATCCGCTACCTGATGCGCCATCGCCACACCACGCCCTTCGAGATGTGCGAGATCAAATACCACGTGCGCCTGCCCATCTTCGTGGCGCGCCAGTGGATCCGCCACCGCACCGCCAACGTCAACGAGATCTCGGCGCGCTACTCCATCCTCGACCGCGAGTTCTACCTGCCCGCCCCCGAGGCGCTCGCCGCCCAGTCCACCACCAACCGCCAGGGGCGCGGCGCCGTGCTGGAGGGCGAGCAGGCCGCCCGCGTGCTCGACGTGCTGCGCGAGGACGCCCTGCGCTGCCACGACCACTACCGCGACCTGCTGGAGCCCCACGACGCGGCCCCCGGCCTCGCCCGCGAGCTGGCACGCATGAACCTCACGCTCAACACCTATACGCAGTGGTACTGGAAGTGCGACCTGCACAACCTGCTCCACTTCCTCGCCCTGCGCTGCGAGGCCCATGCGCAGTACGAGATCCGCGTCTATGCCGAGCGCATGCTGGAGACGGTGCAGGCCTGGGTGCCGGCCACCTACGCCGCCTTCCGCGACTGCCGGCTCGGCGCCGTGACCTTCACCGCGCCGATGCTCGCGGTGCTGCGGCGCATGCTCGCCGGCCAGACCGTGACCCAGCCCGACAGCGGCCTGGGCAAGCGCGAATGGGCGGAGATGCTCGCCGCCCTCGGCCAGACGCTTCCGGACTGAGCCGGCTTCGGGCCGTCGGAAAAGGCCGGGCGGGCACGACGGCCGGCGCCGGGACGCCCCGCCTACAGGCCCGTGACGGCCTTGAGCAGGGCGTCGTGCCGCGCCTGGAGCGCCTGGACGTCGGCGGCATTGGGCTGGGGGGCGGCCTGGACCCGGGCGCGATCGCGTTCCAGCGCATCGAGTTCGGCCTGGGCGCGGCTGATCGCCGCCCGGTCCGCCCCCGCCCGCTGCTGGGCCGCGGTCAGGCGGCGCCGCAGCGTGGCATTGCTGCTTTCCAGCGTTTCCAGGCGCGCCTGGGCCTCGGCTTTCGCCTGCACGGCGTTCGCCGCATCCGCCTGGGCGTTGGCGGCGGCGTTCTGCTGGATGCTGAGGTTGGCGCGGGCCGAGTTGAGCTGGTCGGAACGGATTCGTTCCTGCGCGGAGAAGCCGCCGCCGACCTCGCAGCCCAGGCCGGTAAAAAGGTCCGGGGTCATCCGCGAGGTGTCGCACTGCTCGGCGGAACAGGCGGCCAGGAGCCCGGCGGCCCCCAGCAGCACCGCGCTGCGGCGGGGCAGCATCCGGCTCATGCTGCCGGGGCCGTGGCGAGGGTGGCACGCATCTGGGCGGCGGCCGCGTCGAGGCTGCGCTGGGACTGCTCGATGCTGGCGGCGGAGTTTGCCAGCGGGGTCCCCTGGGCGCCGGCGTAGCTGGCGTTCTCGCGCATCGCGGCGGCCTTCTGCTGCATGCCCTTGCTGATCTCGTCGAGCTGCTTGATGTCGTTATTGTAGCGCGCGAGGCTGCTGCGATACTGCTCGGTGGTGATCTTCTTGGCCTGGTAGTTGGCGGTGAGAGAGGCCATGGAGGCGCGCGCCTCGGCTGCGACCTGCTGGGCCGTCAGCGCATTCTGCGCGGCGTCGGAGGCGCTTTTGTTGGCGTCCGTGATGGCGGCGTTGAGGTCGGCCTGGGAGCGGCTGCGCTTGAAGTTGTTCTGGGCCACCAGGTAGCCGACGGCCCCGCCGGCCACCGTTCCGGTTCCGGCCCCGATCAAGGCGCCCTTCGTTCCGCCCACGGCGTAGCCGATTCCCGCCCCGAGCACTGCGCCGAGCACGGCCCCTTCCGCCGTGGTGGTCACGTATTGATTGTGCTGCTCCGCCAGGCGCTTCTCGGCGGGCGAGGCATTGGGGTCCGGGGTCGTGCACGCGGCCAGAGTCAATGCGGCCACGACGAAGGACACGAAACGCAGATGGGAGCGGGAGAAGAGGGCTTCACGCGACATGAGATGACTCCGGAACATTCCACGGGAACACGGCGCGACGGTACGTGGTGCGCGCGACGTCCTGGAAATCGCCCGCCGGCGGAAAGCGGAAGAACGGTTTTCCGCCGGTGGCATTTTCTCTGTCGCCGTGCGCTTGCCGCCAACCTACGGCCTGATGGAAACGACCTCGACGCGGCGGTTGACGCCACTGGCCGGATGGGCGGGGTCCAGCAGCTGCAGCGGTCCGAAGCCCTGCACGTGCAGCGACTCGCGGGGAACGCCGCGGGCGACCAGATAGTTCACCACCGCCTGGGCGCGCAGGGTGGAAAGGGCGATGTTGTAGCCCAGCCTGCCGACGATATCGGTGTGGCCGTTGATGTCGAAACGGTACCCCACCAGGCTGGGATCGTGCATGGCGACGGCCAGGTTGTCGAGCAGCTGGTAGGCCTCGGGGCGGATGCGGTGGCTGTCGAAATCGAAATTGATCGTCAGCATCACCACCCGTTCGGGGGCGGCGGCCACCGGTGCCGCCGGAACGGTGGAATAACCGGTGGTGTCTGCGGTCATCTCCGGCTGGGTGCACGCCGCGAGAAAAGCGAGAGCCGCCACGGCGACGCCGCGGAGCAGCAGGCGGGACATGTCAGTGGGCCAGGGCATTGGCAATCTCTTCGGGGCTGGGGGTGCGGCCACGCATATCGACACGCGGACCATTGGGGCGTCTCAAGCCGAGCTGCCTTTCGGTGCCGAGGACGTCGGCCGGCAGCCGATTCTGCAGATCCCGCGTGGCGGGAGGAAGCGGGAGCCTCTGGGCGAGCTGGCGCGCTTCGGCGTCGCTCTCGGCGCCCGCCGGGGCCGCGGGCTGGGCCGCGGGCTGCGGCATGGCCTGGGGGGCCGGAGCCGGCATGCGGATTCCGGCCGGGGGCGTTG
>CALNAL010000043.1 GCA_937874445.1 uncultured Acetobacteraceae bacterium
ATCTACACCTAAGCCTTCGTCGGCAGCGTCAGATGTGTATAAGAGACAGGCTACACCCACAAGGGCACGCTCGGGTTGATGCGCGGCAAGTCGCCCCGCGCCGCCGCCCGCTTCGCCGCGCGCCTCGCGGGCGAATCCACCGGCGCCCATTCCGCCGCCTTCGCCCGCGCCGCCGAGGCCGCCGCCGACACCGCCGCCCCGCCCCGCGCCGCCGCCCTGCGCGCGGTGATGGCGGAGGTGGAGCGCATCGCCATCCATCTCGCCGACATCGCCTCCCTGCTCGTCGCCGCCGGGCTCGCCCCCCTCGCCGACCGCTGCGGCCGGCACCGCGAGGCCCTGCTGCGCGCCTCCGCCGCCGCCTTCGGCCACCGGCTGATGATGGATTGCGTGGTCCCCGGCGGGGTCGCGGCCGACATCGCCCCGCGCGGCGACGACGCCCTGCTGCACGCCCTCGCCGCCCTCGAGCGCGAGCTGCCCGCCCTCGTCGCCGCCTGCGAGGGCCATGCCTCCCTGCTCGACCGCCTGGTCGGCACCGGCCGCATCACCCCAGACCTCGCCGCCGCCCTCGCGCCCGGCGGAGTGGTCGGCCGCGCCGCCGGACGCGCCGCCGACCTCCGGCGCGTCCCCGGCTATGCCCCCTATCCGGCGCTGGCCTTCGAGGTCCCCGTCCTCGCCGGCGGCGACGCCGATGCCCGCCTGCGCCTGCGCCTGGCCGAAATCGCCCAGAGCGCCGCCCTGCTGCGCACCCTGCTCGCCGATCTGCCGGGCGGGGAGATCATGCTCCCCCTGCCCCCGGTCAGCGCCGAGGGACTCGGCTGGGCCGAGGGGCCGCGCGGCGACATCTGGCACTGGCTGCGCCTGGAGGGCGGGCAGATCGCCGCCTGCTTCCTGCGCGATCCGGCCTGGCTGCACTGGCCGCTGCTGGAGGCCGTGGCCGCCGGCGACACGGTGGCCGACCTGCCCCTCTCTGCCCGCTCCTTCAACCTCTCCTGCTCCGGGGTCGATCTGTAATGGCCCTCCTCCCGCTCTTGCAGACCCTCCTCTCCGGCCCGCAGGCCGAGCGCCCCGCCGAGGTGGACGCCGCCACCACCCGCGCGCTGGCCGAACGCCTGGAGGCCGCCGCCCAGCGCCGCCTCGGCCGTTCGCTGGCCCTGCGCGCGCTCGACGGCGGCAGCTGCAACGGCTGCGAGCTGGAAATGCACATGCTGGAAAGCGTGGTCTACGAGCTGGAGCGCTTCGGCCTGCGCTTCGTCGCCTCCCCGCGCGCCGCCGACGTGCTGCTCGCCACCGGGCCGCTGACACGCAACATGACCGAGGCGGCGCTGGCTACCTGGGCGGCGATGGGCACCCCGAAATGGCTGGTGGCCGTGGGCGACTGCGCCATCGACGGCGGCGTTTTCAAGGGCAGCCCGGCCATCGCCGGCGGGCTGGACCAGGCCCTGCCGGTCGACCTGGTCATCCGCGGCTGCCCGCCGACCCCGGCGCAGATCCTCGCCGGCCTGCGCACGCTGCTCGAGGCCAACGCCGGGTGAGGAAGGGAAGGTCTTCTTTTCCTGAAGGAAAAGAAGCAAAAGGACTTTTGCTCGTTTGGCTCCGCGCATGACACAGGCGCGGAGCCTTATGGAATAAAGCTTTCCTGGTTCTCCTTTCCCGAAAGGAGAACACCTTGCCTTGCTTGCTAACCGGCCCGTGCCAGCCGCTGCACTTCGGCCTGCAACGCCGCGGCGCTCCAGTCCAGCGCCCCCTCCACGCGCGCCCGTGCCCGGGCGTGGCGGTCGAGCACCAGGGTGGTGGGCACGCCGCGCACTCCGCAGGCCGCCGCGGCGGCGGCTCCGGGGTCGAGCCATACCTCCAGACCGGCGATGCCCGCGCGCGCGAAGAACGCCCGCACCGTCGCCGCACCGCCGCGGTCGGTGGAAGCGGCGATCACCCGCACCCCGCGCGGGCGCAGCGCCTCGGC
The DNA here is from genome assembly GCA_937874445.1 of uncultured Acetobacteraceae bacterium. Lineage (GTDB taxonomy): Bacteria > Pseudomonadota > Alphaproteobacteria > Acetobacterales > Acetobacteraceae > Rhodovastum. Next base: position 1,961 of record CALNAL010000043.1, read on the forward strand.
CAGCCGCGCCAGGGCCGGCATCTCGCCCACGCAGGGCGCGCACCAGGTGGCCCAGAAGTTCAGCACCGCTCCCTGGCCCACCAGCTCCGCCAGCGGCCGCGCCGCCCCCGCGCCGTCACGCAGCACCACCGGCGGCAGCACCACCGGCGGGACCAGCTCGGCCAGGTAGCGCACGTCCCCGGGAAGCGCGGAGGGTACGGTCCGGGAGGCGGCGGAGGATTTGCCCGCCCGCACGGCAAAGGCTACGGTCGCGCCCGTCACGGCCAGCAGCCGCAGCACCCCGCGCCGTCCGTTCCCGCCCCTCGAGGATTCCGCCTTGTCCGACACCCCTGCCACTCCCTTGCCCGCCAACACGTCCCGCGAGACCTCCCACGAGGCCAACACCCAGTGGGGCGGACGCTTCGCCGCCGGCCCCTCCGCCGTGATGCAGGAGATCAACGCCTCAATCGGCTTCGACCGCAAGCTGTGGCGCCAGGACATCGCGGGATCGTTGGCTCACGCCGCCATGCTGGCCAAGGTGGGCATCCTCGCCGCCGATGACGAGAGCGCCATCCGCGAGGGGCTGGCCGCCATCGCCGCCGAGATCGCCGCCGGACGCTTCCCGTTCGTGCAGGAACTGGAAGACATCCACATGAACATCGAGGTCCGCCTCACCGAGCGCATCGGCGAGGCGGGCAAGCGGCTGCACACCGCGCGCAGCCGCAACGACCAGGTGGCCACCGACTTCCGCCTGTGGGTGCGCGACGCCATCGACGGCCTCTCCGCCCAGATCACCGACGTGATGCGCGCGCTGGCCATCCGCGCAGCCCAATACGCCGCCGCGCCGATGCCCGGCTTCACCCATCTGCAGACCGCCCAGCCCGTCACCTTCGGCCACCACCTGCTGGCCTATGTGGAAATGCTCTCGCGCGACCGGGCGCGCCTCGCCGACTGCCGCGTCCGCCTCAACGAGTGCCCGCTCGGCGCCGCCGCGCTGGCCGGCACCTCCTTCCCCATCGACCGCCACATGACGGCCGAGACGCTCGGCTTCGACCGCCCCGCCGCCAACTCGCTCGATGCCGTCTCCGACCGCGACTTCGCGCTGGAATTCCTCTCGTGCGCGGCCATCTCGGCGGTGCATCTCTCGCGCTTCGCCGAGGAGATCGTCATCTGGTGCTCGGCGCCGTTCCGCTTCATCCGCCTGTCGGACGCCTACACCACCGGCTCCTCGATCATGCCCCAGAAGCGCAACCCCGACGCCGCCGAGCTGGTGCGCGCCAAGACCGGCCGCATCACCGGCGCGCTGGTGGGGCTGCTCACCGTCATGAAGGGCCTGCCGCTGGCCTATGCCAAGGATATGCAGGAGGACAAGGAGCAGGTCTTCGACGCCGCCGAGGCCTGGACCCTGGCTCTCGCCGCCATCGCCGGCATGGCCCGCGACCTCACCCCCGACACCGAACGCATGAAGGCCTTCGCCGGCTCCGGCTTCGCCACCGCCACCGACCTCGCCGATTGGCTGGTGCGCACGCTGAAGGTCCCCTTCCGCACCGCCCACCACGTCACCGGCCGGCTGGTCGCCAAGGCCGAGGCGCGCGGCGTCGGCCTCGCCGAACTCAGCCTCGCCGAAATGCAGGAGGAGGAGCCCGGCATCACCGCGGATATCTTCTCGGTGCTGACAGTGGATGCCTCCGTCGCCTCGCGCCGCTCCTACGGCGGCACCGCCCCCGGCAACGTCGCCGCCCAGGCCCGGCACTGGCTGGAGGCCCTGGGATGACCCACTCTCGAGGGGGTACCCGGCAGAACGCCTGGCGGGCCCTCCTGCTGCTGGCCGTGCTCGCCGCGCCCCTGCTGCTCTCCGCCTGCGGACGCAAGAACTGGCCCAAACCGCCCGGCCCGCCCGATCAGGTCATCTATCCGCGACAATACCCGTCGCGCTGAGACCGCCCGCCGGGCGCGCCCTCGGGAACTTCGGGATCTCCGGAAGGTCTTCTTTTTCCTGAAGGAAAAAGAAGCAAAAAGGACTTTTGTCCGTTT
>CALNAL010000044.1 GCA_937874445.1 uncultured Acetobacteraceae bacterium
AGGGTCCGCAGGGCCTCCTGCCAGCGCTCGAAGAACGGCCCCAGCGGGCGCACCACGGCGGAGCGGAACGCCTCGGGCATCACGCGGGCGAGCAGGCGGCGGGTGGTCTGGGCCAGGCCGGCCCCGCCCGCCGCGCCGGTCCGGTCGGCGAGCACGCGCCAGGCGCCGTCGGGGCCGCGCACCAGGTCGGCGGCGTAGAGATGCAGCGGCGCCGCCATGCCGCTGCAAGGGCGCAGGAATCCGGGGTTGGCGAAGACCGCCGCCGCCGGCACCCCCGCGGCGGCCAGGGCCCGCTGCGGCCCGTAGAGATCGGCCAGGACCGCCTCGAGCAGGGAGGCGCGCTGGGCGAGTCCCGCCTCCAGCGCCGCGAATTCGCCGGACGGGATCGGCAGCGGCAGGGGATCGCAGAGGCACTCCGGCGACTCGGCCCCGCCCGCTGCCGGGAGAGGCGACGCGGCGAGGGAAGGGGCGGGCCGGAAAGCGGCTAGCCCCTCCTCCTCGGAGGCGCGTTCGAGGCGCCGCGCCCGCTCCTCGAGCCCCCCCGCGCCGAGGGCCCCGAAGCTCGCCAGCACGCCGCGCCAGTGCGCCCGCAGGCCACCGGCGCCGTCCACCATTTCGTCGAGGGCGGCTTCGGTCATGCCGGCAGGATAGCAGGCGGAGGCTCAGCCGGCAGCGGAAAAGCGGCCCGGGTCAACCCGCGCCACCACCGGGGCCGCCTCGCCGGGATCGCGCCCGGCGACCAGGTCGGCCACCAGTTGCCCGGCCGCCGGCGCGGTCTGGATGCCGTAGCCCCCCTGGCCGACGTTCCAGAAGAACCCGTCCGCTACCGGATCGAATCCGAAGGCGAAATCGCGGTCGGGGGTGAAGGTCCGCAGACCGGCCCACGAACGCTCCACGCGCTTGACCTCGATGTTGAGCGTCTGCTGCATGCGGTCGATGCAGATGGCCACGTCGAGCTCGTCGGGCTGGACGTCGCAGGGCTCCATGTCGGTCTCGTCGCAGGGCGAGACCATCAGGCGGTTGCCGGGCTCGGGGCGGGCATACCAGCCGTGGTCGATGTCGTGGACCATCGGCCAGTCCGCGACATTCCACGGCGCGGGGTTGATGACGGCGGCGGTGCGCCGCTTGGGCTGCAGGCCGAGCGGATGCACCCCGGCCATCGTGGCGACCTCGTCGCCCCAGGCCCCGGCGGCGTTGACCAGCACGGGGGCGCGCACCACGTCCCCCCCGGTGACTTCCACCTCCCACTGTCCGTTGCGGCGCTCGATCCGCCCGGCGCGGGCGCGCAGGCGCAGCGTGCCGCCCCGGCGGCGCAGCGTGCGCAGGAAGCCCTGATGCAGGGCCGCGGCATCCATGTCGAAGGCCTCGTCCTCCACCGCCACGCCGACCACGCTGCCGGGTTTGATGGCCGGCACCATGCGCCGCATCGCCTCGGGGTCGCCCTTGCGCAGGTTCACGCCCTCGGCCAGCATCTGCTTGAGTTCGTCGCGCTCGTCGGAGGAGGCGATGAACCAGACCGGACGGTGGCTCATCAGGGGCACGTCGGCGAACCCCTCCGGGGGGGTCTCGAAGAACGCCCGGGAGAGGCCGGTGAGCAGGCGCACCGCGTCGGTGCCGTAGTTGTGGATCCAGATGGCGGCGGACCGCCCGGTGGTGTGATACCCGGCGACCTCTTCGGCCTCGACCAGGACCACGCGATGGTCGGCGGCGATCTGTGCGGCGGCCGTGCTGCCGGCAATGCCGGCCCCGATCACGACCACGTCGGTTTCAGTGATATCCATTCCCCCAGCTTCAGCTATGACCAAAACGCTAGCTTCGTTCAGGAACGTGGGGCTCCGCAAGAGAAACCGGTTGCATTGGTCGGGGCTGGCGGCAGCCCTCAGGGCATGGCTTGATGAATCCGGATGCCGAAGGAATCCGGGTTGCGTTTAAGGTTCCCCACGGAGGTTGCCCCATGCCGTCGCTGCGTTCCCGTCCCACCCTTGCCGCCCCCGACGACGACCCCTGGCTGTGGCTGGAGGCGATCGACGGTCCGCGCGCCGTGGCCTGGGCCGATTCGGAGACGGCCCGCACCCTGGCCCGCTTCGGCGGCCCCGGCCTGCATGACGATGCCGATGTGCTGAGCGCATTGTTCGACCGCCCCGACCGGATTCCGCTGGTCGTGCGGCGCGGCGGGCGGCTCTTCAACTTCTGGCGCGACGAGGCCCATCCGCGCGGCCTGTGGCGATGCACCTCCCTGGAATCCTATCGTGCGGGGCAGAGCGAGTGGGATGTGCTGCTCGACCTCGACGCCCTGGCCGAGGCCGAGGGCGAGGACTGGGTGTGGGCCGGCGCCACCGTGGCCCCGGGCCATGCGCGCGCCCTGCTCGCCCTCTCGCCGGGGGGCGGCGACGCGACGGTGCTGCGCGAGTTCGACCTGGCGGGGCGCTGCTTCGTCTCCGGCGGCTTCGTGCTGCCCTGCGCCAAGGGGGAGGCCGAATGGCTCGATGGCGACACGCTGCTGCTCGCCTCCTCCTGGGGCGAGGGGATGGCCACGGACGCCGGATACGCGCGCACCATCCGTCTGTGGCGGCGCGGCGAGGACCCGGCCGCCGCGCGCGTGCTCGCCGAGGCCGCTCCCGGCAGCATGGCCATGGCCGGCGAGGTGGACCGTCTGCATCCCGACCGCCCGGCGGTGTTCGTCGAGCAGCGCGACTTCTTTCGCAGCCGCGTCTGGCGCGGCACCGCGGCCGGGCCGGCCGAGCGGATCGACCTGCCGGAGGATGCCGAGGCCCAGTGGTCGCGCGCCTGGCTCGCGGTGCGGCTGCGGCGGGACTGGACGGTCGCCACCGCGCCCGGGCGGTGGACGACCTGGCCGGCCGGGGCGCTGCTGGGCATCGGCTTCGCGGCGTTCCTGGCGGGGGATCGCGCCTTCCGCCTGCTGGAGCAGGCCGGGGGCCGGCGCAGCATCGAGAGCTTCGAATTCGTCGGCGAGCGGCTGCTGGTGCAGGTGCTCGACGATCTGCGCCCCGCTCCGGTGCTGCTCGACCCCGCGGCGGACTGGGCGCGCATCCCGCTCGCCGGCATTCCCGCCACCGGCACGGCAAGCCTGTGGCCCCTCGATTCCCCCGACGAATCGGACGGCACGCTGGAGGCGCTGGTCGAGGACCCGCTCACCCCGCCGTCCCTGCTGCTCTACGAACCCCGGGCCGTCACCCCCGTGCGCCTGCGCCGGGAGCCGCCGGCCTTCGACGCCACCGGCCTCATTGTGACCCGCCACGACGCCCTCAGCGAGGACGGCACGCGCATTCCCTATTTCCAGATCGGCCCCGAGGCCGGGCCGCGCGGGGACGCCCCGGTGCATCTGACGGGCTACGGCGGGTTCGAGATCTCGGAACTGCCCACCTATCGCACGGCGGTGGGGCGGCTGTGGCTCCAGCGCGGCGGCACCTCGGTGATCGCCTGCCTGCGCGGGGGCGGGGAGTTCGGCCCGGCCTGGCACGAGGCGGGCCGGCGCGCGGGCAAGGCGGCCTCGCATGCCGACCTCGCGGCGGTGGCGCGCGACCTGGTGGCGCGCGGGGTGACCCGTCCCGGCCGCATCGCCGCCGAGGGCGGGTCCAACGGCGGACTGCTGATCGCCAACATGCTGACGCGCTATCCCGCGTGTTTCGGCGCGCTGTTCTGCACCATCCCGCTGGTGGACATGCGCCGCTACACGCGCCTGCTGGCCGGGGGGAGCTGGGTGGCCGAATACGGCGATCCCGACGATCCCGCCGACTGGGCCTTCCTGCGCGAGATCTCCGCCTATCACGCCCCGGTGCCGCCGGCCGGCCCGCCGATCCTGCTCGCCACGGCGCGGCGCGACGACCGGGTGCACCCCGGCCACGCACGCAAATGGGCGGCCAAGCTGCGCGCCGAAGGCTACCCGGCCTGGTACTACGAGCTGGCCTCCGGCGGCCACGGCTACGGCAAGGACAACCGCCAGCGCGCGACCTTCAC
>CALNAL010000045.1 GCA_937874445.1 uncultured Acetobacteraceae bacterium
CGACCACCGAGATCTACACCTACGCCTTCGTCGGCAGCGTCAGATGTGTATAAGCGACAGCCCCAAGGACAGCGCGCCCAAGGACAGTGTGCCCAAGGACAGTGTTCCGGCGGATTCCTCCGCCAAGAGCCCGTCTTCCTCCCCGGTCCTGCCCTCCACCACCAAGCTGCCGGACGGAAGCGTCACCCTGCCCACCGATGGCGGGACGGTCCCGGCGGCCACCTCCGGCTCGGCGACGGACGCCCTCGACAAGACGGTGGCCAAGAGCGTCACCTCTCCCGCCGCCCCGGTGCCCACCTCGGCGGTGCCGATTTCGGGGATTCCCGACGTCTCGGCGGATTCGCTGGGCGCGGCCGCGGACGCCCTGGTCGGGGGCAAGTAACGCCCTCTTGAGGGGGCGGGGATGCGCGCCCACATGGGGGATATTGGTTCGGCATTGCCTCGAGGAGGGATGCCGGGCCGTGTCGCCTTGAAAGGGACGCATCCATAATGAATCTGGAAAAATTCACTGAACGGTCGCGCGGCTTCCTCCAGGCCGCCCAGACCATCGCCATCCGGGAATTCCATCAGCAGCTGACCCCCGAGCATCTGCTCAAGGCCCTGCTCGACGACCCCGAGGGCGCGGCCGCCGGCCTGATCCGGGCCGCCGGCGGTGACGATCGCGCCGCCCGCTCCGGCATCGATGCCGAGGTCGCACGCCTGCCCAAGGTGACCGGCGGGGGGGCCTCCGGCGAGCCCTCGGCCACCGCCGCCCTGGTGCGCGTGCTCGACGCCGCCGAGCAGGACGCCCACCGCGCCGGCGACGAATACGTCGCCCAGGACCGCCTGCTGCTGGCGCTCGCCGCCTCCGACACGCCGGCCGGGCGGGTGCTGGGGCACGCCCGGGCCACCGCCCAGGCGCTGACCAAGGCGGTCCAGGACATCCGCAAGGGGCGCAAGGTGGACAGCGCCACCGCCGAGCAGAACTTCGATGCGCTCAAGAAATATGCCCGCGATGTCACCGCGCTGGCCCGCGAGGGCAAGCTCGACCCGGTGATCGGCCGTGACGAGGAGATCCGCCGCACCATCCAGGTGCTGGCCCGGCGCACCAAGAACAACCCGGTGCTGATCGGCGAGCCCGGCGTGGGCAAGACCGCCATCGTCGAGGGCCTGGCGCTGCGCATCGTCAACGGCGACGTGCCGGAGGCCATCAAGGGCAAGAAGCTGCTCGCTCTGGACCTCGGCGCGCTGGTGGCCGGCGCCAAATACCGCGGCGAGTTCGAGGAGCGGCTGAAGGCCGTGCTCAAGGAGGTCGAGGCCGCCCAGGGCGAGATCATCCTCTTCATCGACGAGATGCACACCCTGGTGGGCGCCGGCGCGACCGAGGGGGCGATGGACGCCTCCAACCTCATCAAGCCGGAGCTGGCGCGCGGCACGCTGCACTGCGTGGGCGCCACCACGCTCAACGAATACCGCAAGCACGTCGAGAAGGACGCGGCGCTGGCTCGGCGCTTCCAGCCGGTGTTCGTGGGCGAGCCCAATGTGGCCGACACCATCTCGATCCTGCGCGGCATCAAGGAGAAATACGAACTCCACCACGGCGTGCACATCACCGACGGCGCGCTGGTGGCGGCGGCCACGCTCTCCAACCGCTACATCTCCGACCGCTTCCTGCCCGACAAGGCGATCGACCTCGTCGACGAGGCCGCCAGCCGTCTGCGCATGCAGGTGGATTCCAAGCCCGAGGAGCTCGACGAACTCGACCGCCGCGTGCTCCAGCTCAAGATCGAGCGCGAGGCGCTGAAGCGCGAGACCGACGCGGCCAGCCGGGACCGGCTGGAAAAGCTGGAAAAGGAACTCTCGGGCCTGGAGGAGCGCTCCAACGCGCTCACCGCCGAGTGGAGGGCCGAGAAGGAGAAGCTGACCGACGCCCAGAAGCTCAAGGAGCGGCTCGACCGCGCCCACAGCGAGGTGGAGATCGCCCAGCGCCGCGGCGACCTCGCACGGGCCTCCCAGCTGCTCTACGGGGAGATCCCCGGGCTGGAGAAGCAGCTCGCCCAATCCCACGAGGGCGGGCGGCTGGTCAACGAGGCGGTGGACGAGGAGCAGATCGCCGAGGTGGTCTCGCGCTGGACCGGCATTCCCGTCGACAAGATGATGCAGGGCGAGCGCGAGAAGCTGCTGCACATGGAGGATGCCCTGCGCCGGCGCGTGGTGGGCCAGGATGAGGCGCTGAAGGCCGTCTCCGACGCGGTGCGCCGCGCGCGGGCCGGGTTGCAGGACCCCAACCGGCCGATCGGCAGCTTCCTCTTCCTCGGGCCGACGGGCGTGGGCAAGACCGAGCTGACCAAGGCTCTCGCCGAGTTCCTCTTCGACGACGAGAAGGCCATGGTGCGCATCGACATGAGCGAGTTCATGGAGAAGCACTCCGTCTCGCGGCTGATCGGCGCGCCCCCGGGCTACGTGGGCTACGACGAGGGCGGCGTGCTCACCGAGGCGGTGCGGCGCCGGCCCTACCAGGTGATCCTCTTCGACGAGGTGGAGAAGGCGCACGAGGACGTCTTCAACATCCTGCTGCAGGTGCTCGACGACGGGCGGCTGACCGACGGCCAGGGGCGCACGGTGGACTTCAAGAACACCATCATCGTGCTGACCTCCAACCTCGGCTCCGACATCCTCGCCGCCCAGCCCGAGGGGGAGGATCTGTCGCTCGCCTACAAGGGGGTGATGGAGATCGTCCGCCAGCACTTCCGCCCGGAGTTCCTCAACCGGCTGGACGAGACGGTGCTGTTCCGTCGCCTGCAGCGCTCCGACATGGCCGCGATCGTGAAGATCCAGCTGGAGCGGCTGCGCGGGCTGCTGGCCGACCGCAAGATCAGGCTCGATCTCGACGAGCCGGCGGTGGCCTGGCTGGCCTCGGAGGGGTTCGACCCGGTCTACGGGGCGCGCCCGCTCAAGAGGGTGATCCAGCGCAGCCTGCAGAACGTGTTGGCCGGGATGATCCTGGCCGGCACGATCAAGGACGGCGAGACCGTGCGGATCTCCGCCGGGGCGGCGGGGCTCACCATCAACGGTGTCCCCGCTCCCGAGGCGGCCTAAGGGGCTTCCTCCGCCCGGGCCTCAGCGCCCGGGCGGGGGCGGCTCGCTGGCCCCAGACCCGAGCGGGCGGACCATCAGCACCGTGTCGAGCCACTGATCGTGCTTCCAGCCCGAGGCCGGCAGCACGCCCGCATGGGTGAAGCCGAGCGCCTTGTGCAGGCCGATGCTGCCGGCGTTGGCGGAATCGCCGATCACCGCGATCATCAGCCGCGCACCGCCGGCCTCGCAGCGGGCGAGGAGTTCGGCGAGCATCGCCCGGCCCACCCCGGAGTGGAGGCGGTCGGGGGCGACATAGATCGAATCCTCCAGGCTGAAGCGGTAGGCGCGCCGGGGACGGTAGGCGTGGGCATAGGTGTAGCCCGCCACCTGGCCCGCGATCTCGGCCACCAGATAGGGCCAGCCTTCGGCCAGGACGCCGGCACGACGGCGGGCCATCTCGGCCGCATCGGGGGGATCGAGTTCGAAGCTCGCGCGCCCGTAGCGGACGGCGTGGGCGTAGATGGCCGTGATGGCGGGGATGTCGTCATCGCGGCTGGGTCTGACGAGAGGTTGCATGCCGGAAGGTCACGCCGAAACGCGCGACGGGGCAAGTCCGCAGGAGCGCAGCGTCAACGGGCTTGTGCATGCGTTGAACGCATAGCAGGCGGCAAGCCCCCATTTCCGCGGTTCATGGCCGGAGGAGGCCGGAAAACGCCACTTTAAGGGATTGAAATAATTTGGTTTTTCGGGGGGCAAAAGAAAATTTCAGCAAGCTGCGTAATCTCGTTGACAGGGTCGGGGTCGACGATTAGAAACCCGCCCCACGCCGACAGTGACAACGAACTGCTGGCGCCCCGGAAACGGGTTGTTCATTAAAAATCATATCTGGGATTGGAAGGGATACGCGGACGGCGTTCTGG
>CALNAL010000046.1 GCA_937874445.1 uncultured Acetobacteraceae bacterium
CCTTCGGGACAGGACCTTGCCAGGGGAAGCGGGTTCGGCTTGGGTGGGGCACATGCAGCATTCGGTTTTCAGTCTCTTCAAGATCGGCATCGGGCCGTCCAGCTCGCACACCATGGGGCCGATGGGCGCGGCGCGGCATTTCGTGACGGGTCTGGCGGCGGCCGGCCGTCTGGCGATGACGGCGCGGGTGCGCTGCGAGCTGTTCGGCTCGCTGGCGGCGACCGGCGTGGGCCACGGCACCGACCGCGCCGTGCTGCTCGGGCTGATGGGCTGCGAGGCGGAGAGCGTCGATGTCGGGGCCATCGAGGGGATGCTCGACGAGGTCGGGCAGAAGCGGCGCCTGCGCCTGATGGGGCGCCATGAGATCGGCTTCGACCCCACCGCCGATCTGCTGTTCCGCCCGCGCGAGACCCGCCCGCGCCACCCCAACGCGCTGCAGCTCACCGCCTGCGACGCCGGGGGCTCGGTGCTGGCCGAGGCGCTCTACTATTCCATCGGCGGCGGCGCGGTGATCGACGCCGAGGGGCGCGAGGTGGCGGGCGGCGAGGCAGCACCGACGACGCCGCTGGAGCTGCCGTTCGCCAACTCGGCCGGGCTGCTCGGGCTGTGCGCGGAGCGGGGGCTCACCATCGCCGAGGTGATGCGCCGCAACGAGCATGCCTGGCGCGACGACGCCGCGATCGACGCCCGTCTCGCGCGCATCTGGGAGGCGATGCAGGCCTGCGTGGAGCGCGGGCTCGCCACCGAGGGCACCCTGCCGGGGGGGCTGCACGGGCGCCGCCGGGCCGCCGGGCTGTTCGCCGCGCTGACCGCCCGGCCCGAGCCGGTGCTGAACGACCCGATGCAGGTGATCGACTGGGTGAATCTCTACGCGCTGGCGGTCAACGAGGAGAACGCCGCCGGGGGGCGGGTGGTGACGGCGCCCACCAACGGGGCGGCGGGGATCGTGCCGGCGGTGCTGCACTACTACGCGCGCTTCGTACCCCACTCCGCTCCCGGCGCGGAGGCCCGGGGCGTGGCGGAGTTTCTGCTTACCGCCGGGGCGGTGGGGCTGCTCTACAAGGAGAACGCCTCGATCAGCGGCGCCGAGGTGGGCTGCCAGGGCGAGGTGGGGGTGGCCTGCTCGATGGCCGCCGCCGGGCTGTGCGCCGTGCTGGGCGGCACCCCCGCCCAGGTGGAGAACGCCGCCGAGATCGCCATGGAGCACCACCTCGGCCTGACCTGCGACCCGGTGGGCGGGCTGGTGCAGATCCCCTGCATCGAGCGCAACGCGGTGGCCTCGGTGGAGGCCATCACCGCCACCCGCATGGCGCTGCGCGGCGACGGGCGCCACTTCGTCAGCCTCGACCAGGTGATCGCCACCATGCGCGCGACCGGGGCCGACATGATGAGCAAATACAAGGAGACCGCGCGCGGCGGGCTCGCCGTGGCGATTGTGGAGTGCTGAGGGGGCGTGGAGTGCTGAGGGGGCGTGGCGTGCTGAGGGGGCCTCTTGCACCGGCTGCCCCGGCTTGCCACTTAGCGCACCAAGCGGCGGGTTTCCCTTCCGACGCGCGAACGTCCAGCCGGTTGTGAGCATTGACGCCGCCCCCAGGGATGCGGGCGGCCTCTCGGTGTCGAGGTTGACAGGCGATGCAGGACGGGATGCCCCGGCGCGCGACGCGACGCGCGCGCAGGATCGTGACGATGCGGAAGATTCTCAGCACCGTCTGCTTCACTCTGGTCGCCTATTTCGACATCGGTCTGCCCCTGGCGGTGTTGCCGCCCTATGTGCATGACCAGCTCGGCTTCGGCGCGGTCATGGCCGGATTCGCGGTCAGCGCGGCCTATATTTCCACCCTGCTCAGCCGGGCCCTGGCCGGACGGATGGCCGATCTGATCGGCCCCAAGCGGGCCGTGCTGATCGGGCTGGTCGCCGACGGGGCGAGCGGGCTGCTGCTGGCCGCCGTCCCTCTGGTGGGGCGCATCGGAGGCGGAGCGTGGAGCGGGATGGCCGTGATTCTCGCCAGCCGGCTTTTCCTCGGCATCGGCGAGAGCTGGGTTTCCACCTCGTCGATCGCCTGGGCGATCCGCCAGGTGGGGCCCCGCAATACCGCGGTGGTGATTTCCTGGAACGGGGTCGCAACCTACGGCGGCATTGCCGCGGGAGCGCCGGTGGGGGTTCTGTTCGCCGACGCCTTCGGCTTCGAGGCCGTGGGGGGGTTGACGGTGCTGCTCTCCCTCGTGGCATTCCCCCTGGCCCTGCTCAAGCGCGCCAGCCCCCCGGCGGCCGGGACCCGCCTGCCTTTCCGCACCGTGGCCGGGCAGGTCATGCCCTTCGGCTGGGGACTCTCGCTGGGCGGGCTCGGTTTCGGCACGATCGCCGCCTTCATCACCCTCTATTACGCCAGCCTCCACTGGGGAGGCGCCTCGCAGTCGCTGACGCTTTTCAGCCTCGGTTTTGTCGCCACGCGGTTGATCTTCGGCAACGTCATCGACCGCTTCGGGGGGTATCGCGTCGCCCTGGCCTCGTTCGCCGGGGAGGTGGCCGGGCTGACGCTGCTGGCCCTCGCCCCGACCTCGGGAGTGGCGATGGCCGGCGCGGCGCTCAGCGGGTTCGGCTTCTCGCTGGTCTTTCCCGCGCTGGCCGTCGAGGCGGTCCAGGGGATTCCCGACAACAGCCGGGGAACCGCATTGGGCTTCTATTCGGTGTTTCTCGACGTGTCGCTGGGCTTTGCCGGACCGCTGGTCGGCCTGGTGGTGGCGCAGGCGGGCTATCGCCTGGCCTTCCTGACGGCGGCCCTGGCAGCGCTGGCCGGCGGGGGGCTCACCTGGATGCTCTACCGTCGGGTGCGCAGGACGCGGCCTGCCGGGTGAACAGCCGGCGCAATTCCCGGATGGCGCGGCCCGGTCGCGGACGGCATGCTGATTCCATGAGAATTCCCGACGACACCGAATGGGACTGCCTTTGCCGCCGTGCGCCGGCTATTCGCCGTTCCATTTCCTGCGCCTCTTCCGCGATCAAGTCGGGCTGACCCCGCGCAGTAATGCCTCGGAGGTCGCGGGACAGATTGAGACACCTCGCCCTCCTGACCCCATCATGCGGCGGCTATGCGCCGACCGCGAAGAGAAGCGAGTGACCCTCGGGAATGGCTTCGGCCAAGAGGATTAGCTTGACCCCAACAACCCCAATCAGAGAGGGCTCTGAGCGCGTCGCGCCGGGCTCAAAAAGCGCAACATCGTTCAATCCTCCGGGAGGCGACCGCGCCAGTCTGCGCGGCGAACGCAATGGTTCCCAGGAGGATTCGATGGCTGAAACCGATCTGCTCGATGCCCAGGCCCTGGAGTATCTCGCCACGGGGCATGCCTTTGCCCCGCATCCGAGCTTTGCCGGGGTGAGTCTGGCCCGGCTCGCGGACGAGGCCGCCACGGCGGGACGCTTTGCTTCCTTCCTGGTGCGTCTCGAGCCGGGAGCGGCGATGCGCCCGCACCGCCACGCCACCCAGGTCGAGCAGCATCTGGTGCTGGCCGGCAGCGGCCGGCTCGACCTGGCCGGAGAGGTGCGCGATTATCGTCCCGGTAGTCTTGCGGTGATTGCGCAGGGCGCCGAGCACGGGGTGGTCGCGGGCCCCAGGGGCATGCGCCTGCTGGCGGTGTTCTCTCCCGCCCAGCCATGAGCCCCCGGATCGGAGGACGATGCCCGAGCACTATCGGTTCGGGATGATTCCCGCGGCGGAGCTGGTGGAGGCGCACGAGGCGACTCTCGCCGCGCCCTGGCACGATCATCGCCACCTCGTGCTCGGGCTGGTCACGCGCGGACTGCGCCGGTTCGAACTGCGCGGTGGAGAATTCGCGGCGCGGGCGGGCGAGGGGTTCGTGCTGCCGCCAGGGGTGGCGCACCGCTGTTCCGGCCTGGCCGACTACCGGGTGCTCGTGCTGCCGGTCGCGGCGGGGGCCGTGGTGCCGGCGGCCGGGCGGATCGCCGGGCGGGACTGGCGGGGCGCCTTCGCGAAGGCTTTCGCGGGCGGTGAGATGCGACCGCTGCTGGCACTGGCTCTGGCACGGCTGGGGAAACAGCCGCTCCGCGCGCCGCTGCCGGCGGTGGTGCGTCGCGGGCTGTGCGCCCTGGCCGCTCCCGAGGGGCCCGTGGCCCTGACGCGGCTGGCGGCGTGCTGCGGGGTGTCGCCCTTCCACCTGCAGCGCCTGTTCGTGCATGCCACCGGGTTGAGCCCCCGCCAGGGTCAGGAGATGCGGCGGCTGCGGCGGGCCCGCGCTCTGCTGAGAGGCGGAACCGGCCTCGCGGAGGTGGCGGCGCTGTGCGGGTTTGCCGACCAGAGCCACTTCACCCGCGTCTTCAAGCGGCTGATGGGCATGCCACCGGGCGGGTTTCGTCGCCAGATGCGAAAGCCGGCGCAATTTTCGGATGGCACGGCCGGAAGGCGGGCACCATCTTCGTCGCCATGAAAATTCCCGACGACACGGAATGGGACCGCATCTGCCGTCACGCGCCGGCGGAGTTTCTCTATGGCGTGGCGGGGATGGGCATCTACTGCCGCTGCGGCTGCCCCTCGCCGCGGCCCTGGCGGGAGAACG
>CALNAL010000047.1 GCA_937874445.1 uncultured Acetobacteraceae bacterium
GACCCCGGCTGCCGGGTCCACCCCGGCGCCTGCGCCTGCCCCCTCCGAGCCGGCCAAGCCCTGAGGCGTACTACCCCGCCGCCCGGCGGCGGAAGCGGAAGTCGCAGAACGGGGCGCCTTCCATGCGGGTCTGCGTGCGCGTCATCTGCAGGGCCGGGTCATAGCCCTCGCAGAAGGCGCCATCGCGATTGCAGGAGAGAAGAACGCCGAGGTCGGCCAGGCCCATCGCGCGGTACATCTCGGCGTAGCGGCAGCGGGTGACGTTGAAATCGAAGGCCTCCGGGGTGGCGGCGAGCACCTCGGTGGTGAGCGCCTCTTCCGCCTTCCAGCCCTCCGCCACGGTGCGGAAGGAGGCCAGGTCGGGCTTGCCGTCCGGGGCCTGGGCCGCGGCCTGGGCCCCCGCCGCCCGGGCCAAGCGGATCACGGCCCGGGCCAGAACCCGCCGTGCCGTCTCCTCCCCGAGTTCCTCCTTCATCTGCTCGTAGAGTCCACGGGCGAACTCCGCCTCGATGCGCCGGCGCGTCAACAGCGGCACGGATGCGGCAGGGGCGGGACTCGGCATGACGACTCTCCTTCCCGGACCATCCGGGAGGTGTGAACGTAGGACGCTTCCGGGTGCTCTGGAACCGCCGGAGCAACCCCGCTACATGTGAGATACCGAAATGAACGAAAGGATTGCCATGCAGCCGCCGATCAACCTGCCCAAGCCTCCCGGCTGGGTGGCTGAATTCCGCGCCTTCCTGATGCGCGGCAACGTGGTGGACATGGCGGTGGGCATCGTGATCGGTGTCGCCTTCACCGCCATCGTCACCAGCCTGGTCAAGGACCTGCTCAACCCGATCATCGGGTTGCTGGTGGGCGGGGTGGACTTCTCCAACATCTTCGTCACGCTCAGCGGCCAGCACTTCGACACCCTGGCCGAGGCTCAGAAGGCCGGGGCGCCGACACTCAACGTCGGCCTGTTCATCAACGCGGTGGTGAATTTCGTCATCGTCTCCTTCGCCATCTTCTGGCTGGTGAAGGTGATGTCGAAGCTCTCGCACAAGGAACCGCCGGCCCCGCCCGCCCCCTCCAAGACCGAGGCGCTGCTCGTCGAAATCCGCGATCTGCTGGCGGCCCGGAAGTAGCCCCCGGAGGGGGGCGTCACACCGGGGAAGGAAGGTTTCTTTTTCCTGGAGGAAAAAGAAGCAAAAAGGACTTTGTTCGTT
>CALNAL010000048.1 GCA_937874445.1 uncultured Acetobacteraceae bacterium
CCCCCCCGCCGCGCGGGGCCCCCGCCCCCCCCCCGCCGGGGGGGGGGCCGCGCCCCCCCCCCCCCCCCCCCCCCCGCCGGATCGCGATCTGCTCTAGGCGAGGGCGGCGGCGAGGGCGGTGATGTGGCGCTCGTCGGTGCCGCAGCAGCCGCCCACCACCTTGAGGCCGCAGGTCCTGGCCACGGCGGCGAATTCCCGCGCGAACGCCTCCGGTTCCTGGCTTTGCAGGGTGGCGCAGCCGTCGAGTTCCTCGGGGCTGAGCGGCGAACCGTTGGCCTGCAAGCCGAGGAACCGCCCGGGCAGGGCTCCCCGGGCGGCCGCCGCGGCCAGCACGGAGGGATGCACGCAGTTGACCATGTAGCCGGTCGGCCGCCGCGCGCCGGTGGCGGCATCGATGCTCTCGGCGGCCTGGATCAGCGGTGTGCCGTCGAGCAGCGTGCCGTCGGGACGGATCACGAAGCTCAGCACGGCGGGCAGCCCGGTCTCGGCGAAGGCGCGGGCGATGCCGATCGCCTCGGAGAGCGCCGGCAGGGTGACGGCGAACAGCAGGTCCACCCCGGCGCGCGCCAGGCTCGCCACCTGGGGGCGGTGGAAGGCGAGGGCCTCCTCCGGCGCCAGCGCCTCCTCGGGGCGGTAGGCGTCGCCGCGGCAGCCGATCTGGCCGGCGATGGCGATGCGCGCGGCCGCCTCGGGATGGGCCGCGCGGATATCCGCGAGAAAACGCACCGCGGCGCCGTTGAGGTCCACCCCCTCCAGCCCGGCCTGGCGGATGCGCTCGGCGGAGGCGCGCCAGGTGTCGGTGACGCAGAGCAGCGGCCGGCCGGCGCGCAGGGCGACCTCGATGTAGCCGGCGTGCAGCGCTGCCAGCGCCCGTCCGCCCGCCGACGCCGGTGCGGCGGGCAGGCGGGCGTTGACCAGGATCGGGTCCAGCTCCACGGCGGGGTCGCGCCGCAGCCGCTCGACGATGGAACCCTCGGTCAGGATGAGGGGGAACGCCCCCAGCGCTTCGACGAAATTCATGCTTCTCTCGCCAGCCATTTTTCCATGAAGATCAGCCTGTCCTCGGCGTATCCGCCGGCGGCGTAGAACCGGGTCACCGCGCGGTTGTCGGGCTCGACCAGCAGGTTGACCTTGCGGCAGCCGCGCCCGGCCAGGCGGGATTCGGCCAGCTCCAGCATCCGCCGCCCCAGCCCCTGCCCACGCTGGCCGGGCGCCACCGCGAGGCGGTTGATCCAGCCGCGCCGTCCGTCCCAGGTACCGATCACGCTGGCCACCAGGTTTTCCCCCTCGAAGGCGAGCAGAAACAACCCAGGGTTGCAACGGGCCACCTCGGCCAGGATCTCCGGGGTATCGGTGGGCGAGGGGTGCAGGCCGCAGGCCGCCCACAGCGCGGTCGCGGCGGCGAAATCGGCGACGGTGTAGTCACGAATCTGCACGGCAAGCTCCCTGGACCTGGAGGAAAAGCGTTTCTAGCATCCTCCCGGCACGGCGGGAGGACAACCATGGCCGGAGGATTGCGCAAAGGGCTGACGAGCTACGGCGATACCGGGTTCTCGCTGTTCCTGCGCACGGCGTTCATCAAGGCGATGGGCTTCTCCGACGACGCGCTCGACCGCCCCATCGTCGGCATCGCCGACACCGCGAGCGACTACAACCCCTGCCACGGCAACGCGCCCGAGCTGGTGGAGGCCATCAAGCGCGGGGTGATGCTGGCCGGCGGGCTGCCGATGGCCTTTCCCACCATCTCCATCCACGAGAGCTTCGCCCATCCCACCTCGATGTTCCTGCGCAACCTGATGGCGATGGACACCGAGGAAATGATCCGCGCCCAGCCGATGGACGCGGTGGTTCTGGTGGGCGGCTGCGACAAGACCCTGCCGGCCCAGCTGATGGGCGCCGCCTCGGCGGGGGTGCCGGCGATCGTGGTGCCGACCGGGCCGATGCTGGTGGGCCACCACAAGGGCGAGGAGCTGGGCGCCTGCACCGACTGCCGCCGCCTCTGGGGCGAGTTTCGCGCCGGCCGGATCAGCGAGGCCGAAATCAATGTCATCAAGGGCCGGCTGGCGCCCACCAAGGGCACCTGCATGGTGATGGGCACCGCCTCGACGGTGGCCTGCATGGTCGAGGCGATGGGGATGTGCCTGCCCGGGGGCGCCACCTGCCCGGCGATGCACTCGGCGCGCCTGGCCCTGGCCGAGGCCTCCGGCACGGCGGCGGTGCGGCTGGCCGGGGCGGGGCCGGCGCCGGCGGAAATCCTGACCCCCGCCGCCTTCCGCAACGCCCTCGTCGTGCTGCAGGCGATCGGGGGCTCGACCAACGCGCTGATCCACTTCACCGCCATCGCCGGGCGGCTGGGCATCCCCGTCGATCTGGAGGAATTCGACCGCATCGGCCGCTCGGTGCCGGTGCTGGTCGATCTCAAGCCCTCCGGCCGGCACTACATGGAGCATCTCCACCACGCCGGCGGCATTCCGCGCCTGCTGCGCGAGCTGGCCCCGCTGCTCGACACCACGGCGCGCACGGTGGGCGGTGCGACGCTGGCCGAGATCATCGCCGGGGCCGAGGAGGTGCCCGGCCAGGACGTGATCCGCCCCTTCGCCGCCCCGATCATGACCGGCGGCGGGCTCGCGGTGCTGCGCGGCAACCTCGCCCCGGGCGGGGCCCTCCTCAAGCGCGCGGCCGCCACGCCCGCCCTGCTGCGCCACGAGGGGCGCGCGGTGGTGTTCGAGAGCGTGGACGAGATGGTCGCGACCATCGACGACGAGTCCCGCGCCATCCGCCCCGACGACGTGATCGTCATGCGCAACGCCGGGCCGAAGGGCGCGCCGGGCATGCCCGAGGCGGGCTACATCCCCATTCCGCGCTATCTGGCCCGCCAGGGGGTGAAGGACATGGTGCGCCTGTCCGACGCGCGCATGAGCGGCACCGCCTTCGGCACCATCGTGCTGCACCTGACCCCGGAATCGGCGGCGGGCGGGCCGCTGGCGCTGGTGCGCACCGGCGACCGCATCCGTCTGGATGCCGAGGCGCGCCGGCTCGACCTGCTGGTGGCGGACGACGAGCTGGCCGCCCGTCGCGCCGCCTGGACCCCGCCGCCCCCGCCGCCCGGCGCGGAGAGGGGCTATATGAAGCTTTATCTCGACTCGGTCCTCGGCGCCGAGAAGGGATGCGATTTTGATTTCTGCCTGGCTCCGGAGATGAGATGAGCAAGCCCATCCGCCTTGCGGTGATGCAGTTCTCCCACGAGACCGTCACCTTCCTGCCCAGCGAAACCGGCATCGATGCCTTCACCTATCCCGGCTCGCCCTGCGCCGGCGAGGCGCTGCTCCAGTCCGACCCGCGCGGCTACATCGGCGGCTTCGTGCAGGTGGCGCGCGAGTTCGACGGCGTGGAGGTGGTCGGCCTGGAGTCGCCGCGGTGGCCCAAGACGGGCTCCGGCTCGGGGTGGGTGACCGGGGAGGCCTTCGAGCATTTCTCCGCGCGGATGCTGGCGGGGCTGCGCGCCCAGGGGCCCTTCGACGGGGTGTATCTGGCGCTGCACGGGGCCATGGCGGTGCGCGGCATCGCCCGCCCGGAGGCGGAGCTGGCGCGCCGGGTGCGTGCGGTGGTGGGGCCGCGCGTGCCCATCGCCGGCACCTTCGACCCGCACGGCAACGAGGACGAGGCCTTCCTCGACCAGGCGGATCTGGCCTTCGCGGTCAAATATTTCCCCCACTACGATTCCCATCTGCAAGGCCAGCGCGCGGCGCGCATGCTGGTGCGCACCATCCGCGGCAGCTACCGGCCGGTGCATGCGGTCATCAAGGTTCCCATCATCTCGGCGACGGTGGTGCAGTGGACCGGCGCCTCGCCGTGGAGCGACCTGGTGCAGCGTGCGCTGGTGTGGGAGGCGCGCTGCCCCGACGCCTTCGTCAACGTCTTCTTCGGCTTCCCCTGGTCGGATGTGCCGGACGGCGGGATGTGCATCCAGGTAATCACCAACGGGGATGCCGGGCTGGCCGGGCGGATCGCGCGCGACATGGCCGGCTTCGCCTGGCGCAAGCGCAAGGCGCTGCTCGAATCCACCGACATCCGCCCGATGGCCGAGGCCGTGGCGGCGGCCAAGGTGGCGGTGCGGCAGGGCCAGGCGCCGGTGGTGCTGGCCGACTATTCCGACCGCTCCGGCGCGGCGGGCTGGCTGCTGCGCGAGATCATCGCCCAGGACCTCGGACGCACCCTGGTGGCCACCATCGCCGACGCCGGGGCGATCGAGGCCCTGCGCGGCCAGCGCCCGGGGGCGGCGGTGTCGCTCGCGGTCGGCGGCGGGGCCGGGGCCTCCGCGGGCGCTCCGGTGCGCGTCGAGGGGCGGCTGCGCCAGATCCTGCCGCGGGGCGAGCAGACCTGGGCGCTGGTGGAGTTCGGGGCGGGCAACGTGCTGGTGCTTTCGCCCTGGCTGGTGCAGGTGACCGACCCCGCCTGGGTTCATGAACTCGGCCTGGAACTCTCTGATTTTTCGGTATTCGCCATCAAGTCCCGGGTGCATTTCCGGCGCGGCTTCGACGATTCCGGGTTCGCGCCCACCATCCTGCTGGTGGATCCCCCGGAGCCCTTCATGGGCACCACCGGGCTCGACGCGCTGCACTACGAGAACCTCGACCTCTCCCAGTTCTACCCCTACGGAGAGCCGAAGTTCCCGGCGGCGTGAGTCCGCTGTCCGTCCCTTCCGGGCAGGGGCTGCCGGCGGGGGTGATCCTGGCCGGAGGCAGCGCGCGCCGCATGGGCGGGGGCGACAAGCCGCTGCGTCTGCTCGCCGGCGTGCCGCTGCTGGGGCATGTGGCGGCCCGCGTCGGCCCGCAGGTGGCGGCGCTGGCGCTCAATGCCAACGGCCCGCCGGAACGCTTTGCCGCCTTCGGCCTGGAGGTGCTGCCCGACCCGGTGCCCGGCCGCCCCGGTCCGCTCGCCGGAGTGCTGGCCGCCCTGCGCTGGGCGGCGGCGCGCGGCGCGGCGAAGGTGCTGAGCGTGCCCGGCGATACGCCCTTCCTGCCGCGCGACCTGGTGGCGCGGCTGCGGGCGGCGGGCGGGGACTCCGCCGTGGTCTGCGCCGCGGCGGCAGGGCGCCTGCACCCCACGGTGGCGCTGTGGCGGACCGATCTGGCCGCCCCGCTGGCCGCGGCCCTGGCCGCCGGGGTGCGGCGGGTGGAGTCATGGGCGCGCGAACAGGGGCTCGCCGTGGTGGAATTCCCCGAGGCGGAGGCGTTCCTCAATATCAATACCCCGGCGGATCTGGCCGCGGCGGAGGCCGGAAGGGACGGGAAGGAAGTCTTCTTTTCCTGAAGGAAAAGAAGCAAAAGGACTTTATTCTTTT
>CALNAL010000049.1 GCA_937874445.1 uncultured Acetobacteraceae bacterium
GTGCCGCCCCTGGCCTGTGCCGCCCCCGGGCCGCAAGCCCCGGAAAAACCGGGAGGCTCCCCCCCGCGGCCGGACGGGCCCTCTCTCGCCCTTGAAGCCGCCCCGGCAGACACGCCATGTGAGCCAGCACGGTTGCTCCGGCATCTGGCTGCCGGTGCCCGAGAAACGGAAGACGATTGATGACCGAAAGTATTGCCCACTACATCGCCCGGGCGCTCGCCAACGCCGGCGTGCAGCGTATCTGGGGCGTGACCGGGGATTCGCTGAACGGGCTGAGCGACAGCCTGCACAGCCTGGGGCAGATCCGCTGGATGGGCACCCGCCACGAGGAGGTGGCCGCCTTCGCCGCCGGGGCCGAGGCGCATCTGACCGGGCAGCTCGCGGTCTGTGCCGGCTCCTGCGGACCGGGCAACCTGCACCTCATCAACGGCCTCTACGACTGCCAGCGCAACCACGTGCCGGTGCTGGCGATCGCCGCGCACATCCCCTCGGGCGAGATCGGCTCCGGCTATTTCCAGGAGACCCACCCGCAGGAGCTGTTCCGCGAATGCAGCGTGTACTGCGAGATGGTCTCCTCCCCCGCGCAGATGCCGCAGCTGCTCGACATCGCCATGCGCACCGCCCTCCTCAAGCGGGGCGTGTCGGTGCTGGTGCTGCCCGGGGACGTCGCGCTGCAGCCGGTGCCCGAGGGCTCGCGGCTGGCATGGAATGCCCCCGAAGTGCCGCCGCAGGTGCCGGGCGAGGCCGATCTCGCCCGCCTGGCGGAGATGCTCAACACCGGGCGCCAGGTCACTCTGCTGTGCGGCGCGGGCTGCGCGGGCGCGCATGACGAGGTGGTGGCGCTGGCCCGCACGTTGCAGGCGCCGATCGTGCACGCCCTGCGCGGCAAGGAGCATCTCGAGTTCGACAACCCCTTCGACGTGGGCATGACCGGCCTGATCGGCTTCTCCTCGGGCTACCACGCCATGGAATCGGCCGACACGCTGCTGGTGCTGGGCAGCGCCTTCCCCTATCGCGCCTTCTATCCGGGGGCGGCCAAAATCGCGCAGATCGACATCGCCCCGCAGGCGCTGGGAGCGCATACCCAGGTCGATCTGGGGCTGATCGGCAGCGTCAAGGAAACCATCGCGGCGCTGCTGCCGCGCCTGGCGCCCCGCCACGACGACAGCTTCCTGCGCGCCGCCGTGACGCACTACCACAAGGCGCGCGCCGGGCTGGACGATCTGGCCACCCCCGGCAAGTCGGGCGAGCTGATCCATCCGCAGTATCTCGCGCGGCTCATCAGCGAGCAGGCGGCGGACGACGCGGTGTTCACCTGCGACGTCGGCACGCCCACCGTGTGGGCGGCGCGCTACCTCGCGATGAACGGCCGGCGCCGGCTGATCGGCTCGTTCAACCACGGCTCGATGGCCAACGCCATGCCGCAGGCGATCGGCGCGCAGGCGATCGACCGCAAGCGCCAGGTCATCGCGCTGTGCGGCGACGGCGGATTCTCGATGCTGATGGGCGACATCCTCACCCTGCGCCAGCTCGACCTGCCGGTGAAGATCGTGGTGTTCCACAACCGCACGCTGGGCTTCGTGGCGATGGAGATGAAGGCCGGCGGCTACATTTCCGACGACACCGACCTCAACGATCCCGATTTCGTCAAGGTGGCCGAGGCGATCGGCATCAAGGGCCGGCGGGTGAGCGAGCCGGCGGAGCTGCCGGGGGCGATCACGGAGATGCTGGCCGAGCCCGGCCCGATGCTGCTCGACGTCATGACCGCCAAGCAGGAGCTGGTGATGCCCCCGCAGATCAAGTTCGAGCAGGCACGCGGCTTCAGCCTCTACATGATGCGCGCCATCATCAACGGCCGCGGCGACGAGCTGGTGGAACTGACCAAGACCAACTGGCTGCGCTGAGGCCCCGACCGGGAAAACAAAGAGAAGGACTTCTTTTTCCTGAAGGAAAAAGAAGCAAAAAGGACTTTCCCCCATTTGGCTCCGCGTCCGACACAGGCGCGGAGCCTTAACGAATAAAGCTTTCCTGGTTCTCCTTTCCCGAAAGGAGAACACCTTCCTTGCTTAGCCGGGCGCCCCCGTGCGCGAGACGGGCGGGGGCGCCGTCAGAACGGCTTCTTGCGGAAGACGAACACGTCGGAGAGCCAGGGGGGCGGCATGGCGTCGTCCTCGCGCACCTCGAGCGGCACGCACCCGGCCGCGTCGGCGATCTGGAAGACGGCCTCCTGCGGCAGGCAGTGCACCTCGATGGAGCCGTCCTTCGGCGCCGCCAGATACTCCGCCACGTTGAAGCGGTAGCCCGGCACGTGGGTCGGCACCTGGAAGATGGCCACCCCGCCGGGGGCCAGCATCTCGAACATGCGCTGCAACACCAGCGCCATCACCGGCGGCGGGTTGTGCTGCAGCACGATGTGGCTGAACCACAGGTCGAAGGCGGCGCGCATGCCGAATTCGGGGGCCCGTGCCAGCGTCAGCGTGGCGTTCCGGCAGCCCTTCCCGGCCACCACCTGGCGCGCCAGATCGAGATGGCTCTGGGAGATGTCGATCGCCACCACCTCCTTGAACATCCCCGCCAGGAACGGCGTCACCCGCCCCACTCCGCAGCCGTATTCCACCATCCGCGGAAAGTTGTCCGGGGTCAGCCCATGGCGTGCCAGCGTCGCCGCGATGCGCGCCGCATCCCCGTGCCCCGACCCGAAGAACACCTCGGCCGTCTTGCCGATCCGGTCCGACTTGAAGTCCGGCGAGGAGAGCACCGACCAGTGCGGCTCCACCTTCCCCAGGGCCGTCCAGGTCGCCGTCACGTACTGCACCAGCTTCCTCTCGCTGCCGACGCTGGTCGTCCACTCCACGGAGATCGGCGCGCAGTCCAGCGCCAGCCTGCCCGGCGCGGCAGCGGGCTGCGAAACGATCTTCTGGAACCCGTCGCGGAATTCGCCGGAAGCCAGGAAGGCCTTGCGCAGCTCCGCAACCGATCCCAGATGCAGCCACTCGGCAGCCTCCTGGTCCGTCGGCTCCCGTCCGAGAATCAGTCGATACGCCGCCACGACGTCGTCTTTGGAAACCGGCATGCTCCGCTCCAGGCGCGAAATTTCGGTCCACTTCATACCGCGGACGCCGGACCCTGGCCAAGCCCGCTCCCGGCACATTCCCCCTCCCGCTCCCTCCAGATGACGGAAGGGAGATGACGGAGGGGAAAGGCGCGCGGCACTTACGCTCGCAATATTTTTATTCGCAATATACAACCTTAGACACATAAATTTTTTGGATGAAACCCATAAAATTCATTAGTTGGATTTCTTGATCTCCCTCGGTCACTCCTGCCCGCCTCACAGGAGCCCCGAAAACATGTCCGAATCCCCCGCCGTTCCCCTGCCGGGAGCTGCCCCCTCCTCTTCTGCCCTGGCACGCGGCCCGCTTCCCGGACTGGTGCTCACCGGGGCACTGGCCTGCCTCGCCTATGCCATCCGCCTGCTGCCGGGCATGGCCAATTTCTCGCCGATGATCCTTGCCATCATCCTCGGCGTGGCCCTGCACAACGGCATCGGCACCCCGGCGATCGCCAAGGCGGGCATCGCCTTCTCGCTCAAGCGCCTGCTGCGCCTGGCGATCATCCTGCTCGGCCTGCAACTCACCGCCCGGCAGGTGGTGGAGGTGGGCGGCACCGGCATGGCGATCATTGCCGCCACCCTGCTGGCCACCCTGCTGGTCACCAAGGCGATGGGCCGGGTGCTGGGCGTCGAGCGCGGCCTGGCCGAGCTGATCGCCACCGGCACCGCCATCTGCGGCGCCTCGGCGGTGGTGGCCGCCAACACCGTCACCCGCGCCCCCGACGAGGACGTTGCCTACGCCATCGCCTGCGTCACGGTGTTCGGCTGCCTGTCGATGTTCCTCTACCCCGCCCTGCCCGGGCTGCTCGGGCTCGACGCCCACGCCTTCGGGCTGTGGACGGGCGCCTCCCTGCACGAGATCGCCCAGGTCGTCGCCGCCGCCTTCCAGAACGGCCGCGAATCCGGCGAGTTCGCCACCATCGCCAAGCTCAGCCGGGTGATGCTGATGGCCCCGGTGGTGCTCGGCCTGGGCCTCGTCTCGGCCCGGCGCCAGGGAGCCGGCCAGGCCCGCCCGCCGGTGCCGTGGTTCGTCTTCGGCTTCATCGCGCTGATCGGCATCAACAGCCTCGGCGTGGTTCCGCTGCCGGCCAAACAGGTGCTGGTCCCGGCCACCACCTTCCTGCTCACCGTCGCCCTGGCCGCGATGGGGCTGGAGACCGACATCCGCAAGCTGCACGCCTGCGGCCTGCGTCCCTTCGCCCTGGCCGCCTTCGCCTGGCTGTTCATCTCCGGCTTCAGCCTGCTACTGATAAAGACCTTCTACTGAAGGACGCTCCATGACGCTCGAGCAGTTGCGGGTTTTCGTGGCGGTGGCCGAGCGTCTGCACATGACCCGCGCGGCCGAGGCGCTGGGCCTCACCCAGCCGGCCGCCTCGGCCTCCATCGCCGCGCTGGAGGCCGACGTCGCCATCCGCCTGTTCGACCGGGTCGGCCGCGGCCTGGCGCTCACCGAGGCCGGCCGGCTGCTGCTGCCCGAGGCGCGGGCGGTGCTGGCGCGTCTGGGGCAGGCCGCCCAGGTGCTGGACGAGCTCGCCGGCCTGCGCCGCGGCCATCTCGCGCTCTATGCCAGCCAGACCATCGCCGGCTACTGGCTGCCCGCCCGGCTGCACCGCTTCCATGCCGCCTGGCCGGGGGTGAGCCTCTCCCTCGCGGTCGGCAACACCGGCCAGGTTGCCCAGGCCGTGCTGGAGGGCAGCGCCGAACTCGGCTTCGTCGAGGGCGACGTGCCCGACCCGCTGCTGGCCCGCATTCCGGTGGCGGAGGACCGCCTGGTGCTGATCGCCGCCCCCTCTTTTGCCACCGACTCCCTCGCCCCCGCCGATCTGGCCGCCCTGCCCTGGGTGCTGCGCGAGCACGGCTCGGGCACGCGGCAGGTCTTCGAGAGCCGCCTGGCCGAGCTTGGCCTCGACCCGTCGCGGCTCCCCGTCGCCCTGGAGCTGCCCTCCAACGAATCGGTGCGGGCCGCGGTGGAGGCCGGCGCCGGCGCCACGGTGATCTCGCGGCTGGTGGCCGAGGCCCGCCTGGCCACCGGGGCGCTGGTGGAGCTGCCCTTCGCCTTCCCCGCCCGCCGCTTCACCGCGATCTGCCACGGCGACCGCCGCCGCTCCCGCGCCGTCACCGCCCTGCTGGAGATGCTGCGCGCGGAGCTTCCGGCGGAGGCGGCGCGGACGTAAAGTAAAGGCAAGGTGTTCTCCTTTCGAGAAAGGAGAACCAGGAAAGCTTCATTCGTTA
>CALNAL010000050.1 GCA_937874445.1 uncultured Acetobacteraceae bacterium
GGTCAAGACCACTCGCGCCGCCTGGCCGGCGCTGCGCGAGCGGGTGGTGGCGCTGCATTCCTACGAGCTTCCCTGCCTCGTCGCCTGGGCGCCCGAGGCGGCGCTGCCGGCCTGGGCGGCCTGGGTGGATTCTGGCGTGGACCCTCGTGGGGAGGCCGGCCGATGACCGAGGTCGGTCCTGCCGCCTTCAAGGAGGCGCTGATCGTGCTGGGGGCGGCGGGGGTGGTGATCCCGTTGTTCCTGCGGCTGCGGCTCAACCAGTTCGTCGGCTATCTGCTGGTGGGCATGGTGGTCGGTCCCTACGGGCTGGGGCGGCTGGCCGCGCTGTGGCCGCCCTTCGGCGCGGTGGTGATCTACGAGCCCGATGCCATTGCTCCCATCGCCGAGCTTGGGGTGGTGGTGCTGATGTTCATGATCGGGCTGGAGCTGTCCTTCGCCCGGTTATGGGTGATGCGCCGCCTGGTGTTCGGGCTGGGCGGCGTGCAGGTGGCGGCGAGCGTGCTGGTACTGGCGGGGGTGGCGAGCCTGGTGGGGCTGTCGCGCCCGGCGGCACTGGCGCTGGGGCTGGCGGGGGCGATGTCCTCCACCGCGGTGGTGCTGGGGGTGCTTTCGGCCGAGCAGCGGATGGCCAGCCCGCTCGGGCGCGTCAGCTTCGCCATGCTGCTGTTCCAGGACCTTGCCATCGTGCCGATGCTGCTCGCCCTCGGGGTGGGCGGCGAGAACGCCGGGGCGGCGGCGGTGCGCGGGGTGGTGGCGGTGGTGCTGATCCTGGTGCTCGGGCGGCTGGCGCTGCGCCGGCTGTTCCGGCTGGTGGCGCGCACCGGCAGCCCCGAGCTGTTCCTCGCCCTCTCCGGGCTGGTGGTGCTGGCCTGCGCGCTGGAGACCGCCCAGGCCGGGCTGTCGATGGGGCTGGGGGCGCTGCTCGGCGGCCTGCTGCTGGCCGGCACCGAATACCGCCGCGCGGTCGAGGTGACGATCGAGCCCTTCAAGGGGCTGCTGCTCGGGGTGTTCCTCATCGGCGTGGGGCTGGGCTTCGACCCGCTGCGGGTGTTGCAGGCGCCGCTGGCCACGCTCGGCGCGGCGGTGGTGCTGGTGGTGCTCAAGCTCGCGGTGACGGCGCCGGCGGCGCGGCTGTTCGGGCTGCCCTGGCCGGCGGCGATACAGTCCGGCCTGCTGCTGGGGCCGGGGGGCGAGTTCGGGTTCGTCGTGCTGGGGGTGGCGGGCACCGCCGGGCTGCTGCCCGCGGGCGTTGTGGAGAACGCCACCATGGCGCTGGCGCTGAGCATGGCGGCGATTCCCGGCCTTTCCACGCTGGGGCGCCGGCTTTTTCCGCGCCTCACGCTTCGTCCGGCGGTGCCGTCCGACCAGCTGCCGCCCGTCTCCGAGGCCTGCGCCACCGACGATTCCGCGCGGGTGTTCATCGCCGGCTTCGGCCGTGTCGGCGAGACGGTGGCGGCGCTGCTGGAGGCGCACGACATTCCCTACGTCGCCATCGACCGCGACCCCGACCGGGTGGCACAGCTGCGCCGGGCCGGCAAGTCGGTGTTCTGGGGCGACATCACCAACCCCGCCCTGCTCCACCAGCTCGGCATCAAGGGAGCGCGGGCGCTGGTCATCACCATGGGCGCGCGCAGGGAGGTGGACCAGGTGATCACCGTGGTGCGCCGCCTCCGGCCCGACCTGATGATCGTCGCCCGCGCCCGTGACGGCGACCACGCGGCCCGGCTCTACCGCCTCGGCGTCACCGACGCGGTGCCGGAGACCATCGAGGCCAGCCTCCAGCTCTCCGAGGCGGTGCTGGTCGATCTCGGCGTGCCGATGGGGCCGGTGCTGGTGTCGATCCACGAGCGCCGCGCCGCCGAGCAGGCGGCGATCCATGCGGCGGCGCCGCAGGCGCAGCTGCTCGGCCGGCGCCGGCTGCGCGACGCTCTGTCGCACGAAAAGCCTTCCGCTCCGGTTCCGGCCGACGGGGATGCCTCGACAGCCTCCTGAGCCGACGATAGACCACGCCTTGCGGGAGGACCTAAACGGGAGGGGCACATGCGCTACGACATCGCGGTAGTAGGGGCCGGGCCGGCTGGCCTGGCGTTCGCGGGCTGTCTTGCCGGCTCGGGGCTGCGGGTGGCGCTGGTGGACCGCCAGGAGGAGGCGGCCCTGGCCGGGCCCGCCTTCGACGGGCGCGAGATCGCGCTGAACCACCGGTCCATGGCCATCCTGCGCCGGCTCGGGGCGTGGGAGCGTCTGCCCGAGGCGGACATCTCGCCGCTGCGCCGGGCGCGGGTGATGAACGGCTTCTCGCCGGTCCCGCTGCGCTTCGCCCCCGGCCGCTTCTCGGGCGCGGAGACCCTGGGCACGCTGGTGCCCAACCACCTCATCCGCCGCAGCCTCTTCGCGGGGCTTGCCGGCCTGGCCGACACCACCCTGTTCGCCGGGGTGGGGGTGACGGGGGTGACGATCGACGCTGAAGGCGGCACGCTCGCCCTGGCCGACGGGCGCGCGCTGCGGGCCGACCTGGTGGTGGCCGCCGACACCCGCTTCTCCGAGACCCGCCGGCGCGTCGGCATCGCCGCCAATTTCCACGATTTCGGCAAGACCATGCTGGTCTGCCGCATGGAGCACGAGCGCGACAACGAGGGGGTGGCGCAGGAGTGGTTCGGCTACGGCCAGACCTTCGCCATCCTGCCGCTGAATAACGGCGTCTCCGGCGCGGTGCTGACCCTGCCGGCGATGGAGATGGAGGCGGTGATGGCGCTGGAGGGCCCCGCCTTCGACGCCGAGATCACCCGTCGCTGGGATGGGCGGCTGGGCCGGATGCACCTCGTCTCGCCGCGCTGCACCTATCCGCTGGTGGGGGTGCTGGCCGAGCGCTTCGTCGCCCGCCGCTTCGCGTTGCTCGGTGACGCCGCGGTGGGGATGCACCCCGTCACGGCGCACGGCTTCAACCTCGGGCTGGCCGGCGCCGAGCTGCTGGCGCGGCGGCTGCGGGAGGCGGTGGAGCGGGGCAGGGGGGTGGCCGACGGCCGCGCCCTCGCGCGCTACGAGGCCGAGCACCGGATAGCCAGCCTGCCGCTCTACTGGGGCACCAACACCACGGTGCGGGTGTTCACCGACGACCGCCCACCGCTGCGCCTGCTGCGTTCGGCGGGGCTGGCGGCGGCGGAGGCCATGCTGCCGCTGCGCCAGGCCATCGCCGCCGGGCTGACGCGGGGGGCGCGCGGCTGATGGCCGGCCCC
>CALNAL010000051.1 GCA_937874445.1 uncultured Acetobacteraceae bacterium
GATCTCGGGTCCTCTGACGCGCCGTGTCCTGGCCGCAGCCCAGCGAGTATTTTCCGAAATTCCAGATCCTAAGGCGGTGGTAGCGGTTGGCGTTTGCCCTATTTCAGGGGGAATCTTCCGTGAAAGCTATGCCGTGTGCGCACCAATCGACCAGTATTTCCCGGTGGATGTGAATGTTCCGGGATGCCCCCCCCGACCCGAAGCGATCATAGAGGGCGTTGCCCAGGCAATTGCGGTTTGGCGTGGCCGGTTGTGAGGAGCTCTAGATGAATTTCCTGGATTTATTCGCCAGAAATCTGACGCAAGGGCCATATACGGAGAGCTTCCCGTTTGGTCCGGCGCCTACGGCGAAACGCTTTCGCGGTCGCATTGCGTTCGACGCAGCCAGCTGCGAGTGCTGCCGTCAGTGCGAGAAGGCATGTCCCTCTGGTGCAATTCGTTTTGAGCGCACGCCCGAAGGCATGTCTTTCACCTGTTGGCATGCAACCTGTGTCTTCTGTGGAAATTGTGAATTTCATTGTCCAACTCAGGCAATTCACCAAACTCCCGACTGGCATCTCACGCACGGACAGGATGAGAAGTTCAAGATGGTCGAGCGTGGGTTCATCGCCAATCGTCTCTGCACGAACTGCGGGGGGAAATTCCTTGGCAGCGCCCCGGTGATACGCAAGGTCATTCCCCCGGTTACGCAGGAAGAATTCGAGGCATTACGCGGGTTGTGTCCGAAATGCCGCCTGAAATTTGTCAAGAGCAGGAGTGTCCCGGCATGAGCCGTCTCCCGCAGGATCTCGAGACCCGTCTGCGTGCAGCTGCGACCGGAGCAATTGCTTTTTCTATCGCCACGACACCACTGGGGGTTTCTTCAGCATGGTGCGAGCTGGCCGATCCGAAAGATCTCCGACCTGCGGCGCTCGTGCTGCGCGGACTTGGGGCCAGGCTTTCTATGATCGTGGCTGGGCAGCCTCCGGCACCGGAGATTGATGAGGCAGAGCCCGAGGAAGGAGAGGTACCGCTACCGGCCTCTCCCCCGCCGAGCAATTTCGGCGGCACTCCAATCGACGGCTCGAATCAGGAAGTCATCTATCATTTTGATTTCGATGGAGACACGGCAAGCCTGTTGGTGTTCGTCGATGAAGGAGGTCAGCTGGCTTCTCTTGCCGATCTGTTCCGTCCTGCCGATTGGCCGGAACGCGAGATCATGGAGACCTATAACTTGACTTTTACAGGTCATCCGGATCCCCGCAGGCTCTTTCTCGACGAGAGCATCGATCATGCAGTGCTGCACCGCCTGATACCACTCTCCACGCTTTCCAATGCGGCTTCCACCAATGTGCTGTGGAGCAAAGTTGCGGCAGCATCGCAAGGAAATGCGAAATGACGATTCCCTCTCCCGGCACCGTCACTATTCCTGTGGGCCCGTTGCATGTGGCCCTCGAGGAACCGATGTATTTTCGTATCGATATCGATGGGGAGACGGTGCGCCATCTCGAGATCAATGCTGGGCACGTTCATCGTGGGATAGAGTATCTCGCAACGAAACGAACACTCGCGCAGAACGTCATTCTGACTGAGCGGATCTGCTCACTCTGCTCCAACAGCCACCCGGAGGCCTATGCCATGGCAGCGGAGCAGATTGCAGGGATTATGCCTCCCGAGCGAGCAGCTTGGTTGCGGGTAATCTCCGCCGAGATAAAACGTATCGCCTCTCATCTTTTTAATGTCGCGATGCTGGCCCATCTCGTTGGCTATGATGCACTGTTTATGCACGTAATGCAGATCCGTGAGCAGGCGCAGGATATCAAGGAGACGGTGTTCGGCAACAGGATGGATCTCGGGGCGATCTGCATTGGTGGCACGCGCTATGATCTCGACGAGGAAAGCGTAGCTTGGCTCAATGTTGCATTGAACAGGCTGGAACCAGAGGTTTCTCAAATTGAGAAGACCTTTCGCCACAATGGCTCAATCCAACGTCGAACCCGTGGCGTAGGGGTACTGACCCGCGAGGAGGCGCTCGCCTGTAGCGTGGTTGGACCTGTGGCTCGCGCCAGCGGCATCGATTACGATGTTCGTGTTGCCGCGCCATATCATGCCTATGCGGAAGTACCTGTCGAGGTATGGACAGAGAACGCAGGTGATGTCTGGTCGCGTGCAATGATCCGGTTGCATGAGGCGCTCAATGCCATCGAAATCGTACGGCTCTGCTTAAGAAAAATGCCGGACGGTCCGACAAATATCGGACCGGATCCAGAGGTTCCTGCCGGACGTGCCGTAGCGAAATGCGAGGCCCCGCGCGGCGAGCTCATCTACTATCTCAAGACGAATGGCGACGATAAGCCAGAACGTTTGCGCTGGCGTGTCCCGAGCTTCCTCAACTGGGATGCACTGCGCTTCATGATGCATGGGGCCAAGGTCGCAGACATTGCTGTCATCGTCAACAGCATCGACCCATGTGTCTCCTGCACAGAAAGATAGATAAGTTGTCAACATGAAAGGAAATGAACTGTGACTCACAAGATCGACAAGGAAGTCTGCAATGCCTGCGGTTCCTGCGAAGACGTCTGCCCTAACAAGGCAATTTCGCACAAGGGGAAGGTGTTTAGCGTCAACCCCAGCAAATGCAGGGACTGCGAGGGGGATTTTGACGTGCCGCAGTGCTCCGATGTCTGCCCTTCCGGCGCAGCGGTCCCGGCCTGAATGACCAACTTTCCCGCCGATCGCAAGTATGATCGGCGGGGAACCGACTTCGGAGGCGGATGATGGACATCTACGAGGAATTGATCCGCGAAAGAAGCGAAGGACGGGCCTGTGCTCTGGTGACGATTGTCAACACAACCGGTTCGATCCCGTCCAATTCCTTCGCGAAGATGCTCGTACGCGAAGATGGCACGATTGCCGGAACGATTGGGGGAGGAGCAGCCGAGGGACGTGCCATCGTGGCGGCGAGAGAAGTGATCGCCGAAGACCGTCCACGCCTGCTTTCCTTCAAGCTGCATGAAAATCCAGTGATGGATATCGGCATGATCTGCGGGGGAAGTCTCGATCTGTTTATCGAGCCCATTACACCGCCCCGGCGGATCTATATCTTTGGGGGGGGGCATCTCGGACTCGTTGTCGAACGCCTTTCCCGTTCGGTCGGATTTTCGACAGTAGTGATCGACGACCGAGCCGAATTTGCTTGTCGGGAACGCTTCCCCGAGGCTTCGATGGTGCTTGCTGGCGCGTTCGACGAGACTACCCGAGGGCTTGTCGTGAATTCCCGATCGCTCGTCTTTATTGCGACGCGTGGACATTTTTTTGATGCCGAGGCATTGAGTTGGGCTCTTTCCACGCCAGCGGGTTATATCGGTATGATCGGATCGCGGCGTAAGGTTCAAATGACCCATCGGCGCCTTCTCGAAAGTGGTGTTCCACAGGAGCAATTTGCACGAGTGCGCGCCCCGGTGGGATTAGAAATCGGGGCTGTCACACCCGAAGAAATCGGTATTTCGGTGCTAGCTGAAATCATTGCCTACGCGAGGGGGGCAACAGCGGTACAACCCCTTGAACGCCACATGTCAGAATACATGGCCAATGGGTCCCGGCGGATGGAACCTGGCGAGGCCATTCATGAAGAAAACCGAGGAGTTGCGTGACCGCATCTGTATTGGCATTGCGGAATCCCAATACTCCTGAAATCAAATGGAACTCCTAAAATGAAACGAATCTCTCTCAATATCAATGGCGTGCGGCGCTGGATCGTAGCCGAGGCCAAAGACTCCCTGGCAGACGTTCTGCGCAACCAGATGGCCCTTACCGGCTGCAAGGTCTGTTGCGAGGATGGTCAGTGCGGCGCTTGCACCGTCATCTTGGATGGGAAGCCTGTCCGAGCCTGCGTCACCCAGATGGAGAAGGTGCACGAAGACGCAGTGATCACTACCATCGAGGGGATCGGAACTCCGGGTAATCTGCATCCGTTGCAGATCGCCTGGATGTCCCATGGCAGCGCGCAGTGCGGGATCTGCACCCCGGGCTTCATCATGTCGGCCAAGGTCCTGCTCGAGCGAAACCTCAATCCCACTCGTGCAGAAGTTCGCGCCTGGTTCAACCGCAATCGCAATCTTTGTCGCTGCACCGGGTACAAGCCGTTGATCGATGCGGTCATGGATGCAGCCGCAGTGATGCGCGGCGAGAAGAGCGTAGAGGATCTAATCCCCAAGGCCAAGGAAGATGGGTCCATCCTCGGCACTGGATACATCCGCCCCTCGGCTGAAGCCAAAGTAACGGGAACCTGGGATTTTGGTGCCGACCTCGCACTGAAGATGCCGGAGGGAACGCTCCGCCTCGCACTTGTCCAGGCCGAAGTGTCGCATGCCATCATCAAGGGTATCGATACAAGCGAAGCCGAGACAATGCCCGGCGTCGAAAAGGTTATCACCTGGAAGGACGTGAAGGGGAAAAATGCCATTACCGGCCTGATCACCTTCCCGACCAACAAGGGGAACGGCTGGGATCGACCGATTCTTTGCAAGGAAAAGATCTTCCAGTTTGGCGATGCCATTGCGATCGTTGCGGCGGATACTGAAGCACACGCGCGTGCCGCCGCCGCCAAGGTTAAGGTCGATCTCGATGTGTTGCCGGCCTACATGTCCGGCTTTGAAGCGCTTGCCCCGGACGCAATCGAGATCCATCCAGGCGTACCGAATGCGTATTACGAGCAGGGCATCGTCAAGGGCAAGGAAACCGGGCCATTTTTCGAGAGTGCTGCAGCTTCGGTAGATATCACGACCTACTGCAGCCGCCAGCCGCACCTGCATCTCGAGCCTGATTGCGGCGAAGCATTCATCGATGATGACGGTGTTCTGACGATTCTTTCCAAGAGCATCGGGGTGCACCTCCATCATGCGATGATCTGCCCCGGTCTTGGAATCCCGCCAGAGAAACTTCGCCTGATCCAGAACCCCACGGGCGGAACGTTTGGCTACAAATTCTCGCCGACAATGGAGGCGCTGCTCGGGGTCGCTGTGCTGGCAACCGGCAAGCCGGCTTCTCTCGTTTACAACCAGTTCCAGAACATCACCTACACAGGCAAGCGCAGCCCGGTCAACGAACGCATCCGGCTTGCCTGCGACAAGGAGGGGATGCTGACCGCGATGGAACTGGACTGGTGGATGGATCACGGTCCTTATTCGGAGTTCGGAGATCTGGTGACCTCACGCCAGGGGCAGTACACTGGTGCGGGATACCACCTCGAAAACATTCGTGGTCATGGCCGGACGGTTGCGACGAATCATGCCTGGGGGTCCGCCTTCCGCGCTTTTGGATCGCCGCAAGCCTTTCTTGCTTCAGAGATCGCGGTCGACATGCTCGCCGAGAAGATGGGCGAGGACCCGTTCGAATTCCGCTACAAGAATCTCTTCCACGAAGGCTCCACCTTCCCCTTTGGTCAGAAGCCGGACGTGCTTTGCCTCCGAGAGCTGTTTGACATGTTGCGCCCTAAGTACGAGGAGGCCAAGAAGCGCTGCCGTGAGCTTTCCACCCCTGACGTCAAACGCGGAGTCGGCATCGCGATTGGCATTTACGGATGCGGCCTCGATGGACCGGATAGCTCGGCGGCTCGCGTTGAGCTGACTAAGAACGGTGTCACCGTCTACAATGCCTGGGAAGATCACGGGCAGGGAGCCGACCTCGCTACGTTGACGATGGCGCACGAGGTGCTGCGCAAGGCGGGATTCAAGCCCGAAGACTTCAAGCTTGAATTGAACGATACCAACGGGCCAAATTCCGGCCCCGCTGGAGGAAGTCGTTCCAATGTTTTCACCGGGAATGCCACGCGTATCGCCGCAGAGATGCTACTGAATGCGCTGCGCAAGCCTGACGGAACCTATCGGAATTATTCCGAAATGGTTTCCGAAAACATTCCCCTTGTCTATGACGGAAAATGGGTGGCGGCGGCATGCACCGACTGCAATCCCGAGACGTGCCAGGGCGAACCGTTCCCCGTCTACATGTATGAAGTATTCATGCCCGAGGTGGAAGTGGACATGGAGACGGGCGAGGCTCGGGTCGTCAAGTTCACCACCGCCGTAGACGTTGGAACTATCATCAACAAGGTGACGGTGGATGGGCAGATCTACGGCGGCCTTGCCCAGGGTATCGGACTCGCGCTTACCGAGGACTTCGACGATCTCGAACTGCACACAACCCTGCGAGACTGCGGAATTCCATATCCGAAGGACGTTCCCGACGACATAGAGATTCTCTATCTGGAGACGCCGCGTCCGCTTGGGCCGTTCGGGTCGGCGGGAGTAGGCGAGGCGCCGCTTACGGCACCGCATCCGGCAATTCTCAATGCCATCAACAACGCCTGTGGTGTTCGCGTTTTCCGTGTGCCTGCATTGCCCGAGGTCATCAAGATGGGGCTCGACGCACAAAAGAAGGAAGTGGAGCGCGAGACTGAGACGACAGAGGACTAATCGGGGATGGGGAGGGGTCGTCGACCTCTCCCCAACCACGTTGAGCAGGAAAGGAGCCCATCGTGGACAGCGAACGTGTAAAGGCCTGGGAAGCACGCTGCGTGGAGGAACAGCCCCCGGCTTGTCTGTCCGCTTGCCCGTTGCGCGTGGACGCGCGCGCGATGATGGAGAAGGCAAGGGAGGGAGATCTCCATGGGGCTGCTTCGATTTTTGCGAAATTTGTGCCGCTCCCCGCAGTGCTGGGACGGATCTGCGAGCATCCTTGTGAGAATGCCTGTCGCCGCTCGGAGGCGGGAGGTGCTGTGCGCATCGGGGCTGTCGAACGTGCCGTGGTAGAGACGCTGCGCGAGCCTCGGAGGATTCCGAGGCAGCGCAGTTTTCGTGGCAAGAAGGTGGCGATCGTCGGTGCAGGTCTAGCGGGCATGGCGGCGGCTTTCGACCTGGCGCTGAAGGGGCATGCCGTGGTTGTTTTTGAGTCTCACCCTGTGCCGCTTGCGGGAATACGGAGTGCTTTTGGACAGGTAGAGCTTCCTGATTCTGCCATCAAGATCGATCTTGAAACCCTCGAAGGGATGGGGGTTACGTTTCGCTGCGGTACACGGGTGACTGGAGGCGCCAGCCCCACTGGATTGAGGCAGATTGCTGAATGCAACGACGCAGTCTTGCTGGCGATAGGAAGAAATATCGGGAATATATTTAAAAATATCGTCGATTTGGACAATTTTGGGCATATCATGTCCGATCCGGATAGTCTCGCAACTAGCCACGAAAAAATCTTCTCCGACGGTCTCTCCTCTGGTGGACTTGCGGTGGAATCCGTCGCGGCCGGACGAAGGGCGGCTTCGTCGATCGAGCGGTTTCTGCAAGGAGCATCACTGACGGCCAATCGGACAGTTCCTTCAGGAAGTTGCCTCTATGTCAACGTTGCCGCCCATGGCGTGATATCTCCGGTTACTGCGCAGGATCCCTCCGGGAGCTATACGCCGCAAGAAGCAGCACGAGAGGCATCTCGCTGTTTTCCTTGTCATTGCCTGGAATGCGTTAAGGCCTGCGCATTTCTCTCCCACTACAAGACTTATCCCAAGCGGGCGGTGCGCGAGATCTTCAATAACGACAGCATTGTCCTGGGGAATCGCAAAACCAATCGCATGATCGACAGCTGCACGCTGTGCGGTCTATGTGAGACGCTCTGTCCCAACGATCTCGCGATGGGAGAGGTCTGTCTTGATGCGCGCCGAAGCATGGTCGCGCGTGGCCACATGCCAGATTCGCATCATGAATTTGCACTGCGCGACATGGCATTCAGTCGGTCCGATCTTGTGGCCTTCGCGCGTCACCAGCCGGAATGCACCAAGAGTCAGGTTGCTTTTTTCCCTGGGTGCCAGCTGGTCGCCTCTTCACCAGATCATGTCAGACGCATCTATCGTCACCTTGCATCGGCAACCACTGACGGTGCCGGATTGATCGTTGACTGCTGCGGTGCTCCGGCTCACTGGGCTGGACGGATGGATCTGCATACCGAGGCGATGGACAGTGTGCGGGCGCGTTGGGAGGGGCTGGGGCGCCCGGAGATGATTCTCGCCTGCTCTACCTGCTTGCGGATGTTCTCGGAGTTTCTTCCCGAAATTCAAACGCGTTCGTTGTGGACTGTGCTTGCTCAGATCGGTTGGCCCAAAGATATCCAACCATTGGCAGGCCGGAAGCTGGCCATTCACGATCCATGCGCAGCTCGTACGACAGAGGATGTACAGAGAGCAGTGCGCGATCTGGCACATGGACTTGGCGCGGAGTTGCACGAACTCGGCGGAGCGGAGCGCACCACCTGTTGTGGCTATGGTGGCCTGGTTGAATTTGCCAATCCGGACGTCGCTGACGCAATCGTCGATCAGCGGGCAGAAGTGAGAACGGAGGATTATCTTGCCTACTGTGCAATGTGCCGGGACAATTTTGCACGTCGAGGGAAGCGTAGCCTGCACCTTCTTGATCTTGCCTTTCCGCCGACGGATGGTACCGACCCGGCGGCGCGAACCGATCCCGGGTTCACTCGCCGGCGTGACAATAGGGCACGATTCCGCCGAGACATGCTGCGTGAACTCTGGGGCGAGAGTATCGAAGATCCACTTCCATCAAACGCAATCGTCATACCGGAGGAGGTCGGCGCAGAACTTGAGCGGCGAATGATCCTCGTCCAGGACATCGTCGAGACTGTGACAGCGGCGGAGCGATCTGGCCGCAAGCTGAGGGATCCATCCTCTGGGCATTTGATCGGCACATTGAGAATCGGAAATGTCACCTTGTGGGTTGATTATGAGGTTGTTGCTGATGATCTTGTGGTGCGCCACGCATATAGCCATCGCATGACGGTCGAGGCGACGTGATGAGCGACGCAAAGAAATCTTCTGGCATCAAGTTGATCTGTGCGGCCTGCGACGTGACTCTTGAAAACGGACGAGTCCAGGCATCCTATCTCGGTCAAACCTTTCCTGTTGAGCTGCCTCGCTGCCCAAGATGTGGTTTCGTTTACGTCTCCGAGGAACTTGCTTTGGGACGAATGCTCAAGGTTGAGCAGGCTCTGGAGGACAAATGACTCTGGGCGCATCTTTCCCTGGTACGTGTTCATACGGTAGCGGATTCCTAGTTGATGCCGTGGGGAGGTTACTGCGTCCGGGAGGGGATGGATTATCGGAGAGGCTGATTTCGTCTGCGGATTTTTCTACAGGCACACTCGTTGCCGATATTGGCTGCGGGGGCGGTGAGAGTCTTCTGCGACTGGCGTCGCGCGGTTGCGAGGTCCTCGGGGTGGACATTGCCGCCGATGCTCTGGTGGCTGCACGGCAGGTAACAGATGGTGCCCGAGTGTTGTGCGCGAGCGGGATGGCTTTGCCGCTCCGCGAGGACAGTGTCGACGGAGCTATTGCAGAATGCAGCCTGTCGCTGATGCCCAACCGCCGAGCCGCGTTGGCAGAATGGACAAGAGTGCTGCGCCCCGGGGCAGTGCTCGCCATTAGCGATGTATTTGCGCGACACCCGCAGGGGAGTGACCAGGACGTTTCTGGAGTGACAGGGCAGGATACCTTGATCAGAGAAATATATTCTGTCGGTCTGAAGGTTGTCAGCTTCGAAGATTTTTCAGATGTTCTCAAGGTATGGGTTGCCAGCTTCGTATTTCACTACGGATCTCTTGATTCGTTGTGGGGCGGGGCCTGCGGCCTTTCGGCGGAGACGGCACGCCGTACTGCCCCCGGATATTTCCTGATGGTGGCGCGCAAACCGGCAGGAGGATGCGATGTCTGAGGATGACACTTTCCGGATTGCCGAGCTCATGCTGGAGGGCAGAGGGTGCGGTTATGTTCTGATGAAACTTGCGCTGGAGGCCCAGGAGAACGACGAGGCGGGATTGCTGCGCGCGATGTCTGGGCTGACGCTCGGCATGGGCTGCGGTCTGACCTGTGGGGCGCTAACCGGAGCATGCTGCGTGCTTGGACTTCATGCCGGATCGTTGCCAGATAGGGGCGAAGACGATCCGAGGCTGGCCTTCATGCTCAATGATTTGGTGGGCTGGTTTACCGACGAAGCACAGCAGCGCTATGGGGGCATCAATTGTACGGAGATCATGCGCTCTGATCCAGCCCTGCGTCAGAGTCGGTGCCCCGGGTTGATTGCTGATACCTGGGGCCGGGTCGTCGCGGTTTTGGAGAAATACGGTTTCGATCCATCTCATCCCCCGCCAACCGGGGAGGCACGATAGAATGCCGTGTTCCACCCAAGCGACACATGCCACATCAGCCCCCGTTATCATTCTGGCTGCGGGGTATTCCTCGCGAATGGGGGCCTTCAAGCCGCTTCTTCCATTTGGAAGCGGAACGGTTCTGGAACACGTCGTCACTACTCTGCGCATGGCTGGCGTGGATCAGATTGTGGTGGTGAGTGGCTACCGCGCGGAAGAAACCGAGACGGAGGCAGTCCGTCTCGGCGTCTCCATTGTGCGGAACCCGCAGTTCGCAGACGGCATGTCAACCAGCGTGCGTGCCGGGATCGATGCATTGCCGGCGATGGTTCCGGGGTGCCTGCTGTTGCCGGTCGACATGCCACTGCTGCGGGCCGGGACGGTGCGACGCGTGCTGGACGCTTCGGGAGGCGAGGCAGAGCTGGTACGGCCGGTTTTCCAGGGACAGCCAGGACATCCTCCCTTCATTGCGAGCTGCCTCTTCGCTGACATTCTGGCGACCCCTCTCGGGCATCCCCTCGACGCGGTGCTGGCACAGAGGGCGTCCAGAACGATCGATGTCGCGGTCTTCGATCGTTATTGCCTCGAGGACATGGATGACCCGGCCACCTACGCACGGTTTCTCCGACAACTTAGTCGGAATCATTTGCCTGACGAGATGGAGTGCAAGTCTATGCTCGATGCCGCCGGAGCAGGCGAGCAGGTGCGCCGACACGGACAAGTGGTCGCTGAGGTCGCAGGAGCGCTCGTCGAGCGTTTGCGGGAGAGAGGCCTTGAGCTCGATGCGGATCTCGTGCGGTCCGCCGCATTGCTGCATGACATTGCCAAAGGGCATCAGCATCACGCAAATGTTGGAGCTGCACTCGTTGCAGGCTGGGGATTTCCAGACGTTGCTCGCGTCATCGCCAGTCATATGGAACTGCCTGCGAATTGGGACATCGACGAGAAAGCGCTGGTGTTCCTTGCTGACAAGATGGTGCGCGGAGGAGATGTTGTTTCGATTCAAGAGAGATTTTCCCGGGCGCTGATCCGCTGGCGTGATGATCCGGAGGTGCTCGAGAGCGTGTATGCACGCCGCGCCACAGCCGAGTCTGTGCTGCACGCGGTGCTCAGGCGCCTTGATGCCGCCTGCATGGAGGACGTACGGTGAGTCGTCTCCTGCTTAGCGAGACCGAGAGCGTCTGTCCCATCTGCCTGAAGTGCTTGCCTGCACAGCGGGTCGCCGATGGTGATACTGTGTTCCTGGAGAAATCCTGCCCTGAACACGGGAAATTCGTGGTTCCCCTGTGGCGCGGGCTGGCCAGCTATCGTCGCTGGGGGCAGGGACCGAGGAACTTTGCCTCCCCGACGGTGAGTACGACGCCTGTTGTGCGTGGTTGCCCGCATGATTGCGGCCTGTGCCCGGATCATCGCCAACAAAGCTGCTGCGTGCTGCTGGAGGTTACTTCACGCTGCAACCTTGAATGCCCGATCTGTTTTGCCTCGGCCGGGCGCATGGGGAGGGATGCGACGGAGGCAGAGATCTCAGGCTGGCTCGACACGCTGGAAGCGGCTGGGGGGCATGTCCACATCCAACTCTCCGGCGGCGAGCCGACGCTGCGCGACGATCTGCCGGAGATTGTTCGCCTTATCCATGCGCGGGGATTCGGCTTTGTCCAGGTCAACACCAACGGGATCCGTCTTGCCCGTGAACCCGACTATCTCGCCGCCCTTGTAGAAGCGGGGCTCGATTGCGTGTTCCTGCAGTTTGATGGTGCCACTGACGATGTTCATCGGGCCTTGCGCGGGGCGAAGTTGCAGCGACTGAAGGAGCTGGCAATTGACGGCTGTTCCCGGGTCGGGGTTGGGGTGGTGCTGGTGCCGACGGTGATGGCGGGAATCAACGCGGGACGGATTGGCGAGATCGTTGCATTTGCAAAAGAGCATCTGCCGACGGTGCGCGCGGTGCATTTCCAACCAATAAGCTATTTCGGTCGAGCGCCTGCCCCCGTTGAGCGCATCACGCTGCCGGAGATCATCGAGGCTCTGGTGGCGTGCGAGGATGGTGCAATCCGGTTTGACGATTTCGCCCCGGGATCGGCGGAGAACCCCTATTGTTCCTTCAGTGGCCGCTTCCGCCTCGGCGTCGACGGCAGGCTGCATCCGCAGAGGAATGCTGCCACCTCCTGCTGTGGCACTTCCGTGTCGATTCCAGCAACGAAATCGTGCTGCGACACGGCAGGGCCCAGCCCCGACATCGATCGGGCCCGCCGCTACGTCGCTGGCCAGTGGCGTTCGGCCGGGGCAGGGGACTTGGCCGGACAGCCATCGCCGGGACTGGAGGCCTTCGATGCCTTTCTCGCGGCACGTGAACAGACGCTCGGCCTTTCGGGAATGGCCTTCCAGGATGCGTGGACCCTTGATCTCGACCGGCTGCGCCAATGCCATATCCACATTGCCGCTTCGGCAGGGCGCCTGATTCCGTTCTGTGCCTTCAATCTTACCGCGATCGATGGCCATGCCCTCTATCGGGGGGCAGCATGAGTGCGGCTCCCACGACGCTGGACGGGTGGGCCGCTGAACGGATGGGCTTGCCGAGGCCGTTGACCCGCGCGGCCTTGGAGGACTGGCAGCTTGCGCGACTTAGAGAGCTTCTCGCACGGGCCCGAGTCACGAGCCCCTTCTATCGGGCTCGGAGCGACTGGCGGGAGTTACCAAAAACACTCAGCGCTCTTGCGGATTTCCCCTTTACCACAGCTGGGGATCTGGCACGGGCCGATCCATCGCTTCTGGCAATTCCTCCTTCGGAGGTCGCACGGATCGTGACGCTGCCCACCTCGGGCACCTCGGGCCGCCCCAAGCGGATCTGCTGCACGGCGGAGGATCTTGGGGCAACGGTTGATTTTTTCCATCACGGCCTTGCCCTGTTCGTCAGGCCCGATGACGTGGTGGCGATCGATTTTTCCGGGATTCATCCCGAGAGTCTGGGCGATTTGCTGGTGCGTGCGCTAGGGCGACTGGGGGCGCGGCCGCTTCTGGTGCCCCCCGGGTGCAACACGGTAGGGCTGGTGGATTTTCTGCGTCAGGAATCCCCCGGGGTGATCCTCGGCACGCCGGGGCGACTGCTGGCGGCTGCGCGACTCTCTGCGGGGGAGGGAGGGGGGCTGCCCTGGCCACGTGCGGCGCTGGCCAGCGCAGAGGCACTGCCACCCGAATTGGAACCTG
The DNA here is from genome assembly GCA_937874445.1 of uncultured Acetobacteraceae bacterium. Lineage (GTDB taxonomy): Bacteria > Pseudomonadota > Alphaproteobacteria > Acetobacterales > Acetobacteraceae > Rhodovastum. The sequence continues at coordinate 13,384 of CALNAL010000051.1, forward strand.
AGTTGCGCCGCTGCTGGGGGTGCGAGCTGTTCGCCCATTGGGGCATGACGGAAACCGGCTTCGGCGGTGCTGTGGAATGCACCTGTCACACCGGTCAGCATTTGCGCGAGACCGAGCTGCTCGTCGAGATAGTCGATCCCGTGACCGGGGTGCCTCTTGCTCCGGGTTTGGAAGGGGAGATCGTCGTTACCACGCTCCGCCGTCGGGCGATGCCGCTGATCCGTTACCGCACCGGCGATCTTGGCCGCTTTCTGCCTGGGGAATGTGCCTGCGGCTCGGTGTTGCGACGGCTGGCCCGCGAGGTGCGCCGGGCTGTCGCGGGCGGCGGTCAGCAGAAGGGAAGCAGTTAAGATTTTGTCGGCAAAATTTCCAGAACAGTGGTGTATAATATCGATATCGGTCAACCTGGACGGATAGACAGGAAAATGAGCCAGGAACGTCGTGAGATGGTGGAATGCGAGGAATACCGTTCTGGCAGATGCCTGGGCGACTGGAGCCGTGCTCGTGACGGCGGTATTCCCTGCGAGGCTTGCCCGCAGCGTCTACCGGTGGAAGGCGGCATTGATCTGATAGCAGCTCGGCGTCGCTTCCTTCTCGACCGGGTGGTGCCGCGTGGTGTGCCATTGGCAATCGTTCAATCCTGGCTACGCAGTGCTTCGCACGGGCTCGATGCCGCCACTCAGCCGGCTGCCGAGCGGGTGACGCGCGAGCGGCTGCGGGACGCGGTCGAGTGCAACGAGGGGTTGGTCCAGGCCGCCTGGGGGGAACTCGAAGCCCTCTGCCGCGATACCGAGAGTGCGGGGGGCTTGGTGGTGCTCACCGATCCGCAGGGTTTCATCCTGATGCGGGTCGGCAGTTCCGCCTTCTCCTCGGAGGCCGACCGCCTGGCGCTGATGCCCGGCGTCGATTGGGGCGAGCAGGCGATCGGCACCAATGCGATCGGCACGGCGCTATTCGAGCAGCGCGAGATCTCCATCATCGGCGCACAGCATTTTCTTGACATCCACAGCGCTCTGAGCTGTTCGGCGATGCCGATCTTCAACCCATTGGGCACGATCGTCGGCGCGCTCGACCTCTCGACGACGGCGCAGGTGCCGCATCGCTATACGCTCGCCCTGGTACGCCGGGCCGTCGAGCAAATCGAGCGGCGCTTGTTCGAGCAGATGTTTGGCCGCTACGAGCGGATGCACCTGCATGCCAACCCGTTTCTGCTGGGCAGTTCGCATGATGCCTGCCTCGCCTTCGAGGCCGACCGGTTGGTGGGGGTCAACCGGCTTGGTGTGGAATTGCTCGGTCTGTCGTGGTCGGCAATCGGCCGGGTGTGTTTCAGCGACATTTTCTCGGTGCAGCATGCGAGTGTCCGTCGCAATGCCACCTTCGACGAATGCGTGGTCCAGACGGCCCGTGGTACCACGCTGTTTGCCCGCATGGAGCCCGCGGTGACCGTGCGTGCAACGGCGGCTTCTCCCGAGCCTCCCGTGGTTCTTCCCGAGATACCGGCCGTTCCGAAATCTCCCGACGAATCTCTCCCGCCGCTGCAGGTACTGCTCCAGCGCCTGCTCGAGACGCCGCATCGGCAGATGCTGCGGCTGCGCCGATTGCGTGCCGAGCAGATTCTCGACGCTGCCGACGAGACAGACGGGCACGACGATTCCATCCTCGCGATGGCAGGGGGCCGGTTACGCTTATATGCCTCGCACGAGGGACGGGAGCTGACCCTTTACACACTCCAGCCCGGCGATGCCGTCATCCTGCACGCGGGGATGATGTTGCAGGCTCGGCAAGACTGTGAATTTTTCCTGGTGCGTCAGTCCGTGTTTGACGAACTGGCGCGCGATGTACCGGGGCTGGCCTTGGCGATGCTTCCCGCGCTTGACCGGATGGCACAGCGGGCAAGGCGAATGGCTGTAGAGATGGTGTTTCACGATGTGCGCCATCGTGTCGTCGGTCTGCTCTGCGAGTTGGCCGAGCGCGAAGGGCGCCGCACCCGCGAGGGGGTATTGGTCGAAGTGCCGCTCAACGGCGAGGATCTGGCGATGCAGGTAGGGGCGACCCGCCAGTCGGTTTCGACGGTGCTGGCCGGCCTGGTACGCAGCGGCGTGGTGCAGCGGCGGGGTAATTCAGCGCTGCTGATCCCCGATGTCGCACGGCTCGAGGCTGAACTGACAGCCTTGCCAGAGAAATGAATTCACGAGACAGGAACAAGGGAAACATCCGATGTGCGAGACTTGCGGCTGCGGCGCGAAAAGCGGGGAGGGACACCGAACGGTCCCGGTGCTCGAGACACTACTCGCCGAGAACGACCGGATTGCCGCCCATGTCCGAGAGCATCTCAATGCGCATGGGGTGCTGGCGATCAACCTGATGTCCTCGCCCGGCTCTGGCAAGACCAGCCTGTTGGAGGCAACCTTCGGCGCTCTGCCGCCAGGGTTGCGCGTGGCAGTGATCGAGGGAGATCTCGAGACCGAGAACGATGCTGCGCGCATCCGTCGCCATGGGGTTCCGGCGGTGCAGATTACTACGGGGGTAGCCTGCCATCTCGACGCGGCCATGGTGCATGATGCGTTGCATGGTTTCTCTCTTGATGAGATCGACATCCTGTTCATCGAAAATGTCGGGAATCTGGTCTGCCCGGCCGATTTCGACATCGGCGCGCATCTGGCAGTGGTGTTGCTCTCAGTGACGGAGGGGGACGACAAACCGGAGAAATATCCGGTGATTTTTCATAACGCCGACCAGGTACTGCTCACCAAGATCGATCTGCTGCGAGTGCTTGAGGAGTTCGATCCCTCTCGTGTCCGCTCAAGCCTTGAAAGGGTACGCGGAACGGGAGATCACGGGGCTATCACTCTGACGGAGGTCTCGGCTAAAACCGGGGCAGGACTGTCGGAGTGGATCTCGTGGCTGACGATTCAACTTGCGGCGTACCGCACTCTCCATCCGCAGCATCCGGAAAGGTAGAAGCACGCACCGTGCATCTCTCGTTTTTCGGACTTGTTACGATGGGTGCGGTTTCCATGTCCCCGGGATATGTCGGTATTCCTTCGTCACCGAAGCATGACGTTTCGCAAGATCAGGGAGGGATGAGCAACAGATCCTGGGGAGCTGTTTATCCTTCTGGCGGCAAATCGCCAGGGGAAGCTGCGCAGAAGTCATGAAATTCCTTTGCCGAGGCATAGGATTTCTGGGTGCCGCGCCGGGTAACCGATTGGGCTGCATACCTTACTGCCCAGTGTAACGCCTGACGTAAATCTCCGGTTGTGACGAAAAAATGAGCAAAGCTACCAATGAAGGCGTCGCCAGCGCCAGTCGTGTCCACCGCCGTTACCTTCATCGCAGGTACTGAGAAATTTCCACTTGGCGACACCACCCGCACGCCGGCGCTTCCCAGCGTCGCCACCACGGTTTGCACGCCACCTGCCAGCAGTTTTTCCGCGGCAGCATCGATTTCCGTGGTCGTCTCGGTCTGCATGCCAGAAAGCAAAGCCAGTTCGCTGCGGTTGGGCATGAAGAAACTGACATTGCGGAGCCGCCCCAAATCGAGTTCAGGCGTTGCCGGTGCCGGATTGAGAACCACCCGCTTGTCGTGCCGTGCGGCAAAAGCGATCGTGTAATACACAGTCTCCAGGGGCACCTCGAGCTGGAGGAGTATCAGGTCCGAGGCTAGTAATTCGGCAGCTGCAGCATCGACGTCGGCGGGTTTGAGCTCACCGTTGGCGCCCTTGACGATGAGGATCGAGTTTTCTCCTGAGGGCTCGACAAAGATCGGAGCCACGCCACTCGAAGCCCCTTTCACCACCGCGACATGCCGCGTGTCGATGCAGTTGCGTGCGAAATTGCGAATTGTGTCCTGACCGAACACATCTTCGCCGACCTTGCTCACCATGGCCACCTGACTGCCCAGGCGTGCGGCGGCCGTGGCCTGGTTGGCCCCTTTGCCGCCGTTGCCCATCTCGAAGCGTGGCGCCTCGACCGTCTCGCCGCGGTCAGGCATGCGGTCAACGTAGGTGATCAGATCCACCATGTTGCTGCCGACAACGACAAGACGGGGTTTCATAGACTATCTCCCTTCTAGCTTGTTCTCGAGTTCCGATGCTGCCGGCCTATCGAGATAGCCGAGCGAAACGCAGAACTTTTCCTGTGCGCCTGGGGCCAACTCACGAACCCGTCCTGCGGCCTTCTCGGCAGCATGCCCTTCCGGGTAACAGGTTGCCGGAAGCGCGATCGCTGCCACCTGAGTATCAGGATTATTGTAGAGCCACCGCACCAGATAGGGAAACTGTCGCTGATCGTATTCGACGAGGAAGCCATCCCCCTCGGGCCGACGCAGCATGACCTGGGTGAGTCCGGCTCCATCGCGGGGCAGGTTCGAGACATAGAAGACCTGCTCTGGATCAAACGAAAGAGCTGGGTCGAGGGTTGCCATTCGTCCGGGATCGTGTGCCAGTTCGTCGAGCAGAGCTCGATACGCCGGGCTCGGATGCACGTGCGCAGGAATTGCCGTTCGTACGCGAACGTTCTCAGGCGTGAAGGCTGCCCCCTGCAGGATACGCCCGCCTGGAACAAATGGCATGTTGATGTGGCACATGTACATCAGATCCATCGGCAGGTAGCTGTGATTTTCTACCTGCATCGCCACCGAGACCTGCGTTTCTCCTGGTCGCAATGTCACCGATGGAGTGGCGAGATAATGAGGGCCGAAACCCTCGATAAACTCGTAAGTGCCGTGCAGCCGGACATAGCTGCCAGCTGTATCGCGTCCTATCTCAAGAGCTGCACTTTCCAGGCTTGCACAAGAGAACTCGCCATGGAGCTGGTGCGTATCCTTGAGCGATGGACAGCCGTTGGCGAGCAAACCGCTATGGAAGGTGAGGCAGCCATAGGTTCCGGTGATGACATGCGCGGGCCGGGGAGCCGGGAAATGATGGCCGAGCCCTAGGCGTACCCCATCGAAGCTTCCTTCCCAGAGCATCTGGCCGAGGAAAGGCAGCACGATCACATGACCCCGCTCATTGGAGAGCCGGACCGCCTCGACCCCTGTGTCATAACGGAACAGGGAAACAGACACGCCGTCCGTCTCTGCAAACGTTCTTTCCTTCTCGCCGAACAGGACCTTTGGCAACGCGATCATGGCCATTTCCGTTGTCTTTCACCCCCTATTGCGGAACGCATTGATCGTAATGACGATCAGCAGGAAACTGCCCCAGATGAAGTCCACCAGGAAATTGCTGAACCTCATCAGTTGGAAGCCGCTCGAGAGCAGCATCAGTGCGGTCAGGGCCAGGACCACCCCGAGCACCGTGGCCTTGCCACCGGAGGGGTTGGTGCCACCCAGCACCGCCACCAGAACGGCCTCCAGGAGATAAGAAGTGCCGTAGTCCGCCTTGGCCGCATTGACCCTCCCCGAAAGCAGGATCCCGGCAATAGAGGCAAGTGCACCACTCATCACGTAAGATACCAGCACGGCCCGTCCACTGCGGATGCCGGCGAAGAGGGCAGCACGGGCATTGGTGCCGATCAGCATCAGGTTGATGCCGAGAGGCGTGCGAGTGAGCAGCACCGCGGTCAGTGCTGCCACGGCGAGGAACAGGAGCAGCGGCAACGCCAGACCAAACAGCTTGGTGTTGCCGATGGCGTCCCAGCCGTTGGGGAACCCCACTACCGCCGGCCCCCCGGTCAACACCAGACAGATGCCCACATAAAGCTGTGCCGTGCCGATTGTTGCCAGGATGGGGGTGATGTGCAACTTCGTGATCAGAACACCGTTGATGAATCCGGCGATCAATCCGGTTCCGATTGCAATGGCCACTCCTATGGCGATGATGCCGCCGCCGAGCCCGGCCAGGGCCGGTCCATGCGTGCCTCCCATGGCGTGAAAGAACAGGCCTGCCAGGATCCCGGCGAGATTGCCCACCCCGATGACCGACAGGTCGATGCCTCCGGTAATCATCGACAGCATCATCGCGATCGAAAGCAGCCCCAGCTCGGGGGCGAGGAAAGTCATTGACTCGAAATTGTAGGCACGCAGGAACTTTTCGGGACTGAGCGCCGTCATCAGCGCGAAGATCACCACCGTCAGGACGACGAGCTGAACGAGGTTGGCATCGTGGTTGACGAGCCTGCGCAGGTCAAAGCGGTCTGACATGCTGCGGACCTCCCCCTCAGGCTGCCGCGGCGCGGCGGTCACGCCAGGCCGTCACGGCACAGGCGGTGATGACGATTAGGCCCACAGCTACCCTTTGCCATGTCGTGCTGACGTGCAGGATGATGAGGCTGTTGTTGACCAGGACGAGCATGAACACGCCCAGCATGGTGCCGAGCACACTGCCGCGCCCACCAAAGATCGAGGCTCCGCCGAGCACGACCGCGGCGAGGAGGTCCATTTCCGTGCCTGCCAGGTCGCGTGGATTGGCCAGCCACGACATGGAGACATAAAGCAGGCCTGCAAAACCCGCGAGCGCGCCAGAAAGACAGTAGGCGAACCAGGTGATGCGCCGGACATTGAAGCCCGCGCGCCGGGCCGCCTCGCGGTCGCCGCCCATGGCATAGAGGCCACGGCCGATCATCGTATGGGCAAGGATAAAATGCACGACCAGCGCGAGTGCGACATAGATCAACACCATAGCGGAAAGCTCGATGGTCGAGCCGTCGGGGGCCTGCATCTTCACGAGGGCCGTCGAGGCAAAGTCGATGAGCTGCCCGGGCATCTGATCGCGGTTGATGTTGGAGGTTCCGATAACTCCGAGCAGGAAGCCACGCACCATGGTCCCGGTCCCGAGGGTGACGATCATCGGGATCATGCGTACCGTGTGTACGAAAAACGCATTGAGACCGCCAAGCGCAAGTCCGATCGCTGTGGAGACGACAAATGGCAAAAAAATGCCCGCGTAGTCCGTCTTCAGCATACCCAGAATCGTGACGTACATCGCCGCCATGGCAAAGTAGGGCACGGAGATGTCGATACCGCCGGAGATCATCACCACAAGGACGCCCAGCGCCATGATGCCGGTGATGACGTTGGCGCGCAGCAGGCTGAAGATGTTGCTAAGCTGCCAGGCTGCCGGATTGAGCAGGCCCGTGATGATGACGGCGGCCAGCAGGACGAGGAATATGACGGTCTCGGACCTCTTGAGAAGCGCGCTCATGTCAGGGCCTTCAGCTTGTCAGCAACAGCCGATTCCGTGACATCGGCAGTAGGAAAGTCATCCACGAGGCCTCCTCGGTGCATCAGCACGATGCGCGAGCAGTTCTGCACGAGTTCGGGGACATCATCGGAGATCATCAGAACCGCGATATGGCTGCGCCGCACAAGCTCTCGGATCTTGGCGTGGATGCCAGCCTTCGAGCCGACGTCGACGCCAACTGTCGGTCCGTTCAACACGAGCAGGCGAGCGTCACTCATCAGCCATCGGCCGATCACCACGCGCTGCTGATTGCCACCGGAAAGCTGCATCACCGGGCGGTCCCCCGAGGGGGCAACTATCTGCATCTCGCGGACCATGCCATCTGCCTGACGCCCTGCTTCGGCAAAGTCGATCAGACCGGAGCGGGCTAGCCTGGCGTAGGAACAGGCCAGAAGATTGTGGTCGATGCTTTGGGTCAGGAACAGGCCTTCGTGAAGGCGATCCTCTGGCACATAGGCAACGCCGTGCGCGATGGCTTCCTGCACGTTTGCAAGCCGGACGTCCTGGCCGTCGATGCGAATTGTGCCGCTATAGGAAGGGCACATGCCGAAGAGTGTCATGGCCAGTTCCGTCCGCCCGCTGCCAAGCAGGCCGGAAAGTCCGACGATTTCGCCGGGCTGCAACGCAAAGCTGATATCGGAGTAACCCCCGGCCAGGCTCACCCCCTTGAGTTCCATGCGTGGGGGCATCGGTTCGGCTGGAGGTTGCCAGTGATAGGTTTCCGCACTGGGATCGTGGCCGATCATGGCGCGTGTAATGGAAAGCTCGTCCCACTGTTCGCGGGGACCGCTGCCAACCACCCTGCCGTTTCGCAGCACGGTGATCTGTTCGGAGATTTCCAGCATCTCGCGCATCTTGTGGCTGACGAAAAGAATTGCGATACCGCGCCCCTGCAACTCGCGCACCAGCCTGAAAAGAACCTCGACCTCGCGGCGCGTGAGCGCGGTGGTGGGCTCGTCCATGATCAGCAGGCGGGGGTTTGACATCAAGGCCCGGGCGATGGCTACGAGTTGCTGGCCCGAGGTGGGGAGGGTGCCGAGTTCGGCATCGAGATCGAGCTTGACGTTGAGGCTTTCCACGGCCTGCCTTGCCACGTCGCGCACGTGCTTCCAGTTAACGAGGTGACGTCCAGAGGAAAGTTCGCTGCTGAGGGCGAGGTTTTCGGAAACCGTCAGATTGCCGAACAGCGAGAAGTCCTGGAAGATCACCTGCACGCCGTGGCTGATGGCAGAGATCGGCGTCAGTCCCCTTGCTGGCACTCCAGAAAAGAGAATCTCTCCTTCCGTCGGCTCATATACACCCGAAATAATCTTGATGATGGTGGACTTGCCGGAGCCGTTCTCCCCCGCCAAGCAGTGGATCTCGCCGGGTTGGATGGTCAGCGAGACATCGTCGAGCGCCTTGACGCCGGCGAAGTATTTTTTGATGTGGCGAAGCTCGATCAGGGGAGAGGGCATGGTGGCTTTGCCTGGAAGGTTGGGGGGCGCCACAGCACCCCCCGCAGGAACGGCGGAAAAGGTTTAGAAGTTGTACTGGTCCATGTTGTCCTTGGTGACCGAAACCCATCCGGCGCCGTAGAGGAGATTCGGACGTTTGGGGTCGGGCTGGGTGAGGTTGGTGTAGCCGGGCAAGCCGAGATCGAGCCCAGCCTTGAGTTCGTTCTTTTTGCCGCGCAGGGCCATGGCGGCGATGACGTTCATAGCGATGCCGGCAACGGCAGGATCCCAGAACTGGATGTAGCCGATGTCGCCGCTCTTGAGATATTCGCCCGCCACGGAAACGAGTCCAGTGCCTGCGAAGAACAGCTTGCCCTTGAGACCGCGCTCGGCGATCAGGCGTCCGGCGCCGGCGGAGGTCGGCATGGGCCCGCCAAGGATGCCCTTGAGGTGGGGATAAGCGGTCAGCGCTTCTTTGAGCTTGTTGTAGTCCTGGGTGGCATCGTCGTAGGTTTCCAGACGCTGGGTGACCAACTTCATCTTAGGGTAGTGGGCCTTCTGGTAGGCGATGCCACCGTCGATCCACTCGTTCTGGGACTGCGAGGTCAGGCTGCCGACGGTCGCGACATATTCGCCCTCCTCGTTCATCTGCTTGGCCAGCGCCTGCATGTTGGCGGCGCCGTAGGCGTGGTTGTCGAAGGCTTCGATGATGTAGTCTGCATTGACGAGGTTGGAGGCCTCGTGGGCCACGACGATGATGCCGCGGTCGCGGGCCTTCTTGAGCACGGGCTCGACGGCCTCGACCGAGAAGGGCACCACACAGATGGCGTCCACCCCCTGGGCGATCAGGTTCTCGATGATCTGCACCTGCTCGGCGGCATCGGCGTGGCTGGGGCCGACCATCCAGACGTCGTTGCCCGTCAGCGCACTGAATTCCTTGATGCCCACGCGCATGCGGTCGAACCAGGCAATGCCGTCAACCTTGACTACGGTTGCCATGGTCAGCTTCTTGCCGGCCTTGGCAAAGATGTCGCTGCGTACCTTGCTGACGTCGACCGGGCCGAGGGCCGCGTGGGCGAGCCCGCCGGTGCCGGCGAGCAGGGCCGTCGCCATCGTTGCGAATCCGAATTGCCTTCTGTTCAGCATGGAGGAGTCCCTTCCTTCGTTTTTTGAGCCCTCTTGGCTGAGGGCTTGGCTGTTGTCGACTCGAGGCGCAGGCATGGCGGGACGGTTGACACCGCCTCAGCGGGGGGAGCCGCTGACCATCGTCACTCCTGAACTGGTACCGATGCGCGTGGCTCCGGCGGCAATCATCGCCCTGGCCTGCTCGGCCGTGCGCACGCCGCCGGATGCCTTGACTCCCATCTCCGCTCCGACGGTGCGGCGCATCAGCGCGACATCGGCAATTGTTGCGCCGCCACCGGCGAAACCGGTCGAGGTCTTTACGAAGTCGGCGCCGGCGGACTTGGCCAGCTGGCAGGCAAGCACTTTCTCGGCATCGGTCAGCAGACAGGTTTCGATAATGACCTTCAGCAGAGCGTGGCCGCAGGCTTTCTTGACGGCCGCGATATCGTCCTCGACCTCGGCACGTGCCCCATCCTTGAGCCTGCCGATCGCGATGACCATGTCGATTTCTCCGGCCCCGTCGGCCACGGCCTGGTGGGCCTCGGCCGCCTTGTCGGGGGTCGGCACGGCTCCAAAGGGGAAGGCGATCACGGAGCAGGCAAGTGAACCCGACCCTTCCAACTCACGCGCCACCACGCCCGCATAGATCGGATTCACGCAAACCGAATGGAAACCGAACGTGCGCGCCTCACGACACAGACGTCTGACCGTCTCCAGGGTGGTTTCGGGCTTGAGTATCGTATGGTCGATGAACGGGGCAAGATCGGCCGGCTTGGGGAGGATTAAAGCCTCAACCATCTGTGAACTTCGCTCCCTAGACGTTTGAGTCATCGCTACTTTACGGCGAATTCTGTTATGATCTTTACATGTCGCGAAAGAAAATTGTCAAGCCAAAAACGCATTCTCCCAGCTGGCCGTGAGTACAGGCACTCCGGCCGAGGTGAAGGATTCCAGGTCATCGGCCGACAGATCAGGGTCGGTCACAATTCCGTCGAACTCACTTAGGGACGCGAAAAAGGCCGGCCGGACCTCGCCGAACTTGTTCGAATCGGCGACGACATAACGATGCAATGAGCTGCGCATGGCGGCCTGCTTGATGGCGACCTCGTGGAAATTCGAGCAGCTCGCTCCGCGCGTGAGGTGCAGGCCGCCGGCCGAGAAGAACCCCTTGGTCACGCCGACGCGCTCAAGCATCGCCAGTCCCTCGGGGCCAGCAAAGGAGTCCGACGAGGAGCGGTACTCTCCGCCGAGCAGCAGCACCGTCGCAGCAGTCCGGCGACAGACGATCTCGGCAATGTTGAGAGAATAGCAGATGACCGTCAGCATGCCCTGGGAGGGTAACATATCCGCGAGGTAGGGAAGCGTGGTGCCGCAATCGAGAAAAATCGTGTCTCGCGGCTCGATCAGCGCGGCTGCGCGGGCGCAGGCGGCGCGTTTGCCGGCCGCGTTGGCGTGGGCCTCGCGGACAAACACGTAAGGACGCTGGCCGGCCGCATTTTCCTCGTTGGCCACGATGTAGCCGCCGAGATAGACGAAACGATTGCCGTCTGTCGCGATATCGCGCCGTACCGTCATTTCCGAGGTGCCGAGCAGGGACGCCGCCTCGCGAAGACGCATCACGCCACGGGCTATGATGGCCTTGTGCAGCCTGTCGAGCCGTTCCCCGCGGCGCAGCCGTCCGGCCGAAACAGTCTTTTTTGCGGGTCCCATCCTGGAGTCGCTCCCGAGCGGCCCAAATTCTAGGATGTTATAATTCTATCATCAAGCACGACGATGGGATCGTCGTGGAGGCCAGGGAGCACAGGGTCGGGGAATAAGTGAAAAGCCTGCCTGAAAGCGGCTTGCATCCCGCGGAACAGGAGGGGGCATGCCGGAACGGGGCAGGCAGGCGCTATCGTGCGTGCGGACATACTGGGGGGATACCCTCAAGAGAGAGGCTCGTCCTGCCAGGGAATCCGGATGCCTATCCCTTGGCGCTCGGCCGTGCGCAGCACGCGGGATGCCAAGGCAATATCGAAAATATTGAGGCCGAAGCTGGAGAAGTAGAGTGCCGCATCTGGCGCCGGGTGCCAGCCGTCGAGCACCATCATGGCAAGATCGGCCTGCACCCGCGTGAGGTCGAAGCGACCGGCACGGTACATCTGGAAGAGGCTCTTGGCGGAGGTTCGCGCGAAATCGCCCAAGAGATCCACGGTGACGGCTCCGGCACGATCGATGGCGGAAAAGCGAACCTCATTGTAGCCGATCTGCAGCAACGTGCGTCCGGGCCCCATGATGGAGGCATCGAGAAAGGGGCTCGGGGCGGTGGTGCAAGTCAGCACCGCGTCGGCCTCCGCACAGGCCTCGACCGGGGTGGACGCGAGATGGAGGGGCCAGGGAAAGGGGCCTTGCCGCAGCAGGGCCTCGGCACGGGCGGGCGTGCGATTCCACAGGGTGACTGCGGCCAGTCCGGGATGCAGCGCAGCCAGCATGGCCAGATGCGCCGCCCCCTGCCGTCCGGCCCCCAGCACGGTCACCCGGTGCACCGGTCGCAGATCGAGCACGCAGGCCGAGACCGCGGCCGTGCGCACTGCGGTGAGTCCGACGCTGTCCACCAGGCCAAGAGGGTGGCCGGTGGTGGCGTCGTTGAGCAGGGTGAGGGCCGCGTTGGACGGGACCGTGCCGGGCGGGGCATGAGCCGTCCATTTCACCCCGGCGACGTCGCCCACGCGGGCCGGCAGGGCATAGGCGCGGGCCTGGCGGGTTCCTTGGGGACCAAGTGCGACCGAGGTTTCCGCGGGCATTTCCGCGGTTCCGGCGCGCAGGGCGAGGAGGGAGGCGCGGATGTCGGCCATGGCGGCCGTGAAGTCCCACCCTCCCGCAGCCCGCACCCCGGAGGCGTCGAGCAGGAGTAGCGTGGTCATGTCCGTTCTGCCACGGTTGCCGGCAGCCAGGCCTGCAGGAAATCGAGGTAGCGTTGCAGCCCCTCCAGGGTCACGAACTCGTCGGTGCCATGGGCGTTGCCGCCTCGGCCCAGCCCGCCGATCAGGAAACCGCCCGTCAGCGGGGCGAAGGCATAGGCCGGCATGGCGCCGATGGCCCAGGGCCAGAGTTGGGGAGCCACGCCGGCGGCCTGGTAGCAGTCGCAGAGGGCAGCCACCCCGGGCGCTTCCGGGCCGAAGCTGTAGCCGGGGAAGCTGTCCTCCACGATCCATTCCACGGGGGCGGGAGCGCGGGCCCGCAGCGTGGAGAGTATTTCCTCCGGGGCCATCCCTGGCGGCAGCCGCAGATCGAAACAGGCCTCGGCGGCGGTGGGAATCACCGCGCGCGCCGCGGCCGGCTCGGTGTGCAGTTGCGAAAGGTTGAGGCTGGCCGTGGTGAGGCAGTGCTCCAGCAGTGCTTCCGCGTTGCCGGAAAGCGCGAAGGTTTCGGCGGTACGGAAGCGGAGTTCAGCCGCTGGGTCGAACCCGGCAGCGAGGCAGGCCAGCACGGGGTGCAGCGCCGGGGGGAAGGGGACGCGGCCGAGTGTTCCGGTGGCGCCGGGGGCCAGCGTCGCGAGGGCCTGCACCAGCCCCCAGGCGGGATTGGCGATCCACGGCGCGTTGGAGGAATGGGCTGCGCGATGCGGGCCGCCCCAGGCACCGGCGGCCAGCCGCACCCGGCCATGGGTGATCCCCTTGCTCCCGAGGTAGACCCTCGGTGGTCCCCCGCCGTATTCACAGAAGGAAGGGAACAGCCCGACGCGAGCCGGGCGCACCATTCCGCCCGCCAGGTAGCGACGCAGCCCGGGGCTGCCAACTTCCTCCTCGCCCTCGACCAGCACCTCGACATTGGCCGCGAGCGTCGGCAGCAGGGCCTCCAGGGCCACCAGCATGCCGGCGAGGGGGCCCTTGTTGTTTTCCGCCCCCCGCCCGACGTAGCTGCGTCCCACCGGGAGATCGACGATGCCACCCCGGAAGGGCGGTACGCTCCAGCCGTCCTCCCCGGCAGGCATGACATCGTACATGTTGTAGAGCAGCAGCGTCGTGGCCGCGCCGCGATCGAAGCGCGCGTGGACGAGCGGGGGCGTGCAGGCCTGGCCGGCCGCGACGATTTCTCCCCCCATCGCCCGCAGGCGCTCCGTCACGGCCTCGCCCATGCGCCGCAGCCCGGCCGGTTCGGCGGCAGTGGAACGGATCGGCGTCCAGGCGTCGAGCAGCGCGAGAGTGCGCTGGAGAAGCGTACTCATAGCCGCACCCGCGGATTCAATACGGCATAGGCGACGTCCACCAGCATGTTGACGACGACGAACGTGGTCGCCGCCAGCAGCACGATCGCCTGCACCAGGGGGAAGTCACGGTTCTGCAGTGCCTGCACCGCGAGGCGGCCGATGCCGGGCCAGGCGAAGATCAGCTCCGTCACCAGCGCGCCACCCAGCAGGGAGGCAAACTGCATGGCCTGCACCGTCAGCACCGGAGCCAGGGCATTGCGCAGTGCATGGCGGATCACCACGCGTCTCTCCCGCAGCCCCTTGGCACGGGCGGTGCGCACATAGTCCTGCCGCAGCGTCTCGATCAGCGAGACGCGCACCAGCCGGGTCACCGCGCTCATGTAGTAGGCGCCGAGGCTGAGGGCGGGCAGCACGAGATGGGCCGGAGTGCCGTAGCCGCCGGTGGGCAGCCAGTGCCAGTGCAGCGACACGACGAGGATCAGCAGCAGCCCCAGCCAGAACACCGGAATGGCCTGGCCGGAGAGGGCGATGAGCCGCACCGCGAGGTCGCTCCACTTGCCGGCGTTGACCGCCGCGACGATGCCGAAGACGAAGCCCGCGATCGTGCTCCAGCCGAGCGCCGTCACCGCGAGCAGGGCGGTGGCGGGCAGACGTTCGAGGATCAGTCCCAGCACCGGCTGGTGGAAGCGCAACGAGATGCCGAAATCCCCCCGCAGCGCCGCCAGGAGATAGCGCAGGAACTGCACGGCCAGAGGGTCGTCGAAGCCCATGGCATGGCGGAAGGCGGCGATCTCGGCACGGGAGGCGTCGGGGGGCATCATCAGGGCCGCCGGGTCGCCCGTCAGGAAGAGGCTGCAGAACACCAGCGCCGCCACCCCGAGCAGCACCAGCACCGACCAGCCGAGGCGATGCACCAGAAAGCCGATCATGTCTCGCGCCCTTCCACGCGCCGCACCAGGCCATCGCCGAACAGATTGCAGCCGACCACCAGTGCGGCGATGACGACGCCCGGCCAGATTACCAGCCACGGCGCGTTGAGCAGAAAGGAGCGCCCCTCGCCGATGAGGTTGCCCAGGGTGGGGGTCGGCGGCTGCACGCCCAGGCCGAGAAAGCCGACGGAAGCTTCCATGATCACCAGACGCGGCAGGTCGAGGGTGAGCAGCACGATCTGCCCGGGCAGGATGTTGGGCAGGATATGGCGCCAGAGGATGCGCCAGGCGGAGGCCCCGAGGGAGCGGACGCTCTCAATGTATTCCATCTCGCGCACCTCCAACACGCGGGCCCGCGCGGTGCGGGCATAGACCGGCCAGCTGGTGGCCCCGAGCACCACGATGAGGTTGACCAGCGAGGCGCCGAGTACAGCCATGATGAGGAGGATCAGCAGCATGAAGGGCACGGCGAGTTGGATGTCCACCAGCCGCATGGCGAGGGTATCCACCCAGCCGCGCAGATATCCCGCGACGACCCCGACGGCCGTGCCGATGACCGCGCCGATGGCCCCGGAGACGAGCACGATGCCGAGCGAAAGCCGCGTGCCCGCGAGCAACCGGGCCAGCAGGTCGCGGCCGATCTGGTCGGTGCCGAGAGGATGCCACAGGCCCGCCGCGACGCTGCCTGGGGGGCGGAAGGTGGCGAGCAGGGAGTTGCGCAGCGGGTCGATCTGCCAGAGGAAGGGGCCGGCCACCGCGGCCAGCCCCACCAGGAGAAGGAGCCCCAGGCCGATCCGGAAATCCGCCTCTTTCAGCCAATCCTCGGGCACGTCTGTCGCCACCTCAAGCCACGAGACGGATGTCGAACAGCGGAATGCGCGCGTCCGGCCGGCCGGTGAAGCGGACCTTCCCGCTCTGGGCGTAGATCAGATCCTCCTGGTGCAGCGGCAGGGTGGGAACCAGATCGGCGGCCAGATCCTGGATTTTGGCGAACAC
>CALNAL010000052.1 GCA_937874445.1 uncultured Acetobacteraceae bacterium
GCTCGTGGGCTCGGAGAGGTGTATAAGAGACAGCAGCAGGGCGGTGGCGCGCGCGAACAGGGCACGGCGCGGCCCGGCCGGCAGCCGCCGCCACAGCCGGTGCAAAGGCCCCACTCCGGTCCGGAATTCCACGTCTGGCATCGGCGCGGACCGTGCCGGATGCGGGCCGAGGGGGCAAGAGGGCAAACGCATTCCTGGCGCTTCCGCCCGGCCGTCCCGCGCACGGACCGCTTGGCCTGGCGGCGCCGACGCGCTAACGGAGGGGCACTCACAACGGGAGATCCGCCTCGCTATGACTAGAACCGACATGGACCGCGTGCAGGCCTATCTCCGCCGCCTGCTGGGCAGCGACCGCATCAACATCATCACCCCCGCGCGTCCCGGGCTCACCGTGGAGCTGGCGGTGGACGAGGAGGTGATCGGCACGATCTACGAGGATCGCGACGAGGGTGAACTCTCCTATGCCATCAACATCACGGTGCTGGGCGAGGACCTGCCTCCCGCCCCCGCGCCGGCGCGGGCCCGGCGGGGCTGAGGGCATTGTCGGGAGGCGCCGCCGGGGGACGAGTTTAGGGCTTTCTTAATTTTTTCTCGCAAAACTGAGATGGCTCGGAAACCATCTGCCCGCAAGGCTGCGGGGGAGAGGTTCCTGCCATGAGGTTTCCGTTGGCGAAAACCGCCTCCGGTTGCGCTCCCCCGTAGGGAGTTCGCCCGCCGCGACAAGGAGTGGCATGAGCGGGCCCTGGATGGGGCCATGCAGATTCTCGCCCCCGGCGCGTCCCAGCCGATCCTCCCCGTGGCGCCTCTTTCCCCCGCGGCGAACGCGCTTGGGGAAGATGCCTACGCGGCGGGGGCCTTCGCGGTCGCGCCGGAGGTGGCCGTCACCGAGGCGGTGGCGGCGGCGGGCGAGGCGGTGGCCTCCGCCGAGGACCGCTCCCCGCGGGAAACCCCGACCGGAGGGCGGACCGGCCAATCCCGCGCCTCTTTCGCTTCCGCATCGCACCCCCGGGGGGCGCGGCGCGGCGGACGGGGCTGCATGCTCGACATTTTCGTCTGATTCTTTCTCAACTCGTTATCCTGTCCGGCTTGATCCGGGGCGCCGGGGCGCTCAATTTGCGTGTCGCGCTGCCTGCCCCCACAGCCTGAGAGGTGCGTCCTGTCTGCTTCGTCCGCTGCTTCCCCCGCCGTCCTTCCCGCCGACGCCCGCATTTGCCGGGTGGTACTGGAGGGGGCGATGCTCGCCAATGCCTCGGCCCTGACCGAGGCCGACCGCGCCCAGGCGGTGGCCGATCTGGAGGTGGAGAACCATTTTCTTCCCGCCGCCCGCCGCAACGGGCTCGAGCCCGGCCCCTACGTGCTGCATCTCTCTCTCTGGTCGGGCAAGCTGCTGTTCGACATCCGTCGCGCCGACGACACGCCCCTCTACGCCCTGGCCCTGGCCCTCAGCCCCTTCCGCAGCCTGGTCAAGGACTACTATCTGCTGGTCGATTCCTACGCGACCGCCGTGCAGGAGGGCCGCGAGGCCCGCATCGAGGCCATCGACATGGGTCGGCGCGGCCTGCACAACGAGGGCGCGCGGCTGATGATCGCGCGCCTGGCCGGCAAGGTGGAGATCGACCTGGCCACCGCGCGCCGGCTGTTCACCCTGCTGTGCGTGCTGCACCATCGCATCTGAAAGCCCGCCATGAAGCTCAACGGCATCGCCCATCGCAGCGTGGAGGCCGATCCGGCCGCCGGCTGCGTGCGCATTCTCGACCAGACCCTGCTGCCCTGGCGGACGCTCTGGCTGGAGCTGGCCACGCTGGAGGACACGCTCCACGCCATCGCCACCATGCAGGTGCGCGGCGCCCCGCTGATCGGCGCGGTGGCCGCCTGGGGCGTGGCTCTGGCCCTGCGCGCCGACGCCTCCGATGCCGCCCTGGAGCGCGACGCCGCCCGCCTGGTCGCTACCCGCCCCACCGCGGTGAACCTGCGCTGGGCGGTGGAGCGCATGGGCCGCGTGCTGCGTCCGCTGCCTCCCGCCGCCCGGGCCGCCGCCGCCGCCGCCGAGGCCGCGCGCATCGCCGAGGAGGATGCCGCCCAGTGCGCCGCCATCGGGCAGGCCGGGGCGGAGCTGATTGCCGACCTCGCCCGCCGCTCCGGTTCCCGGCGCTCCGATGGGCGCGTCAACGTGCTGACCCATTGCAACGCCGGCTGGCTGGCCACGGTGGACTGGGGCACCGCCCTGGCCCCGATCTATGCCGCCGCCGCCGCCGGGATCGACGTGCATGTATGGGTGGACGAGACCCGCCCGCGCAACCAGGGCGCCTCGCTCACCGCCTTCGAGCTGGCCCAGCAGGGCATCGCCCACACGGTGGTGGCCGACAACGCCGGCGGCCACCTGATGCAGCACGGGCAGGTGGACATCGTGATCGTCGGTGCCGACCGGGTGACGCGCCGCGGCGACGTGGCCAACAAGATCGGCACCTACCTCAAGGCCCTGGCCGCGCACGACAATGCCGTCCCGTTCTGGGTGGCGGTGCCTTCCTCCACCATCGACTGGACCCTGGCCGACGGGGTGGCGGAGATCCCCATCGAGGAGCGCGCCGGGCGGGAGGTGACGCATATTTCCGGCCGCGACGCCGGGGGCGAGGTGCGCGAGGTGCAGCTCACCGCCTCCCCGGCCGCCAACCCGGCCTTCGACGTCACCCCGGCGCGGCTGGTACGCGGCCTGATCACCGAGCGCGGCCGCTGCCCGGCCACCGAGGCGGGGCTGGCGGCGCTGTTCGGGCGATGAAAAGCGTCAGGCCTGTGCTTGGGCAAAGGTTCAGGTTGCGAATGTGATCAAATTAGCGATTAATTGGGATGGTTTTTTGCCCTGCCCCGGGACATTGTTTCCAGATACCGCGCCGAAGGAATCGTTATGAACGACACGATGACGAGCAAAGAGCGCTTGCTGCTCGAAAGCTTTCTACGATGCTCCGACAATTATCTGGAATTCGGATGCGGTGCCAGCACGGTCATTGCAGCTAATCTTGTTGGAACTTCGGTAACGGCGATCGATAGTTCCCAGGCCTGGATCGACGAGGTCGCAAAGACATGCGCTGAGCAAAGCACGAAAATCGTCCCGCGTTTGGTGCATGTAGACATTGGCCCAATTGGCAATTGGGGAACTCCCACGGACCCGAATACGAGTGCCCAGTGGCCGGCCTATTACGAACGGATCTGGGAAGAGCCTGATACGGCAAAGAGCGACCTGTTCCTGGTCGACGGCCGCTTCCGCATCGCATGCTTCATGATGATCCTCTTGAACTGCGAAGAGGGTTCAACCGTCCTTATCCATGATTATGACTATCGCCCGAAGTACCATGTCATCGAGCAGGTAGCCGACCAGATTTCTGTGGCGGGGAACCTTTCTGCCTTCCGACTATTACGGGGGGATTTTCGTGCTTCTGCCAGGACCATCCTGAAGGAATTTTGTCTTGATCCAGATTGACTGAACCTGATTGGGCAACTTTTCCTGCTATCGGGAAGGCCTCGCAGGTCCTGTGATGCGATAGCCCTTTATTCCAGGCGCGACAACATTATTAGACAGCGCCACGCCAGAACTCGCGTAAATGCCAGCATAGTGAGCGCCCCCAGTTACAGTGTTTTTGGCGACCGTGGCATTCTCGGCCTCAACTCGAATGACTGCCAGATTGCTGGCAGCAGTAGCGGCGTTGTTTATTTTATTCCCAATAATTTTTATTTCTTTTGGGGTTCCACTAGCATCTGCATAGCACCCGATCGCAGAACTGCCGCCGAGAATATTTGAGAAATTATTTTCATGCACATCTATATTTTGTGTGTTTCCGCGAATAAGAACAGATGAATTATAAAAATTGTTATTTGATATTGAAACGTCTGCAACAGATGTCATTTTTCCAATTGGGGAAATGAGAATTGCGCCGGACTTGGGAGATTTATATGAAATATCGTTCCCGGTCAGAGTAAATTTTCTCGACATTGGCCCGGGAGAATCGAATCCAGTTTCTTTTGAGTTGACATTTATTATCTGATTTGTGTTCATCTCTACTATTTTATTATTAATGATAGAAACATTGCTGGTGCCCCACCAATGGTCAAAATCCGAATTTGAGAATCCGCTAACGTCGTTTTCTTGTTCGAGAACGTCGCTGCAACCAATGCAGGCGACAAAATCTCCTGCCCCTTCCCCGTCTGTTTCCGCGCCTCTCCCAACGACCCGAAGGATTCGTACCCGGCTAACGAAGTCCATCTCGATGGCATGCGTGCCTTGTCCGGCACGAGCTTCTGTATAGTCAATCGTCCCACCCTCGATTGAAATGTCATGGTCGCTAAGCAAGGTGACTAATGTGCCGTTTTTAACGGAGACAGGGACTGAAAGTTTGATACTCGACGCTGCAACGGAAACGATCGTCGTTCCCAGCGGGATACCTTCTGCCAACACTTCTTGGCCGACCGTGGCTCCCTGCGTGGAGGAAACGTGCAGAAACGCGACATCTGTCGTTCTGTCTGTCGTTGTCAAATACCGAATCGAATTATTCCGATTCCTGAAGACGGAGTGGGCTTTGCCGCTTCCCGTTGGCCGGAAGGTTGCGTGATAGGCGAGGACATGTGTATTCGAAGAGAGGAGAACCGTACCGGACAACTTGCAGATCAGTCCGGGGGGGACGTAGAGCGTGCCCCCGCCGGGAGGAATTGCTGCCGCGGCTGCCTGAAGAGAGGCGGTATCGTCGCCAGTTCCATTGCACGTGGCGCCAAAATCGCGGACATTTGTGGCACCTGCTGGCGCCTGCTGGGGTGGGAAATCTGTAGCTCTAACTTGATTGTTTAACGGAAAAACAAGAAAAAACACAATAATAAAAAGAGAACTTTGAGTATATACCATTTTGGTCAGTTCCCGCTTCCTGTTTCAGGACGCATTGTCTATGCAAAACACGTCAATATATCGATTATGTTGGATGTTTTGTTCCATATCTCTGGGTGCTGGCGGACAGAACAAAATCTATATATTGCCGTTGAGAATATCAATCATCCCCGATCTGTCCCATGAAAATCGGACGCATCCAGAAGCTTCTACGGTAGACTGATACCACGCAATTGGAGCGGAGGCATAGTCAAGATGAAAGGAATTTAAAATTTCTGCGACGCGCACATTGATGACAATCTGGTCGGTTGCAAAGGAAGGGGCGTCGGGGGTGTGCATGTTGGGAAACGCGGCGCGCATAGATGATGTCAATCTGCGGAATATACTTCCTGGAACGACATGTGATAATATTATATAACAAATAGAATTGTAACTATTATTCTGGCATTATCTTGTAATTATTCGTATATTATGCTGAATAATCCAGGCCTTCAGCTTGAATAATTTGCGCTTTGCTGAAAAATAGGAAGGTCATGCGGACACGATTGAAGTGGGCTTTCTGCCAAATGTGTTATGCTGAGCCTACTCAAAATCTTTATACCAAGGGTATGCCACCAGGCAGAAACATACACCAGCCGGCAGGCGTTGCCATTTCCGAGGGTCCATGGTGAGTATCGAATGCCGCTCGTTACGGCGGGGGCGGGAACAGGCCCCCGCAGCCCGTCCACGGTAGCTGGCGCAGGACGATGTTTCTCTTCTGGGGGGGGTGGAGGTTGCAAATGACTCTTGCCGTTGCCATGATAGAAAAAAACGAATGCCCCTATCTGGCAGAATGGCTTGCATTCCATTCCCTCATGGGGGTTTCGCATTTCCGCATCTACGATAATGGCAGCAGCGATGGTTCGCTGGAGTTGCTGCACCGGCTGGCAGGCCATTTCAACATCCAGGTGATCCCCTGGACGGAAAGTGGCTATCTGCGCCAGCAATCGGCCTTCGAGGATGGCGCCCGCGCCCTTGCCGGACACTACGACTTCGTGGCCTTCCTCGATGCTGACGAGTTCCTCTTCGCCCCTGACTTCCGCCCTCTGTCGGTGGTTCTTGCCGAGTTTCCCGCCGACGTTGGCGCGATTGGCATCAACCAGCGGGTCTTCGGCTCCTCGGGACAGCGGGAGGGCTCCGATGCGCCGGTGATCGGCCGCTTCACCCGCCGCGCGAAGCCCAACTACTCCGAGCACTACTGGATCAAGACGATCGCCCGCCCCGAGTGCGTCCGGGCTTTCCATCTCAGCCATGCCGTCGCTCTCGCGAAGGGCTGTTATGTCCTGGGCGACGGCGGTGCCTTCGGTCGGCCGAGCACGCACCCGGGCCAGACTGACCGGATTGCCGCGCAAGGACCGGTGCTGCACCACTACATGCTCAAATCGCTCGCCGAGTTTCGTGCCAAGCAGGCGCGCGGGGCCATTTCCGACCGTGGCAGCTTCACGCGGCTGACCAACGACTATTTCGAACAGCGCGATCTCGCGGTCAACGAGGAGGAGGATACAACCCTGGCGCGCTGGGCGGCCGCGGTGTCCGAGCGCGTAAAGGTGGCGCTTGCCGTAACCGCCCCGCCTGGACGGCCGGAGTTGCCGCTCACCCCGTTGGGGCGGAGGGTGCCGCTTGCGGAGCTGGTCTCGACGGCGGGATTCTACGCTGCCGACAAGGCAAATCTGACCTGGGTCAAGGAGGGGCCGCCGGCGCAGATGGTGGTCAACGTGGCCGTCGAGCGCCTGCGCCTGCGTTTCGACGTTTACCTGTTCTCCAAAGACTATCCCCTGGCCGAAACCAGGATCTGCGTCAACGGGGCCGCCGTGGCGTGGCGTTCCCAGATCAACGACAACTGTTGGGGAATGCTCGAGACGGAGCCTCTCGCGATGCAGCCCGGATGCAACGAGATCACTGTCGCGTTGCCATGCTTCCTCGCCCCGGCGGAAGCGTCCCCCTCCTCGGTGGACACCCGGAGGCTGGCGGTCGCTTTCACAGCCGTCACACTCCTTCCTTGATCGCATGCGCCATTTTCGCCGAGGCAGGGGGGGAGGCGCTTGTCCAGATCGAAGACCGCGCCTTCTCCCCTGTCCTCTTCAGATCCCCTCGAACAGCGCCGTCGAGAGGTAGCGCTCGGCGAAGTCCGGCACGATGGCCACCACCAGCTTGCCGGCGTTTTCCGGCCGCTTGGCCACCTGCAGCGCCGCGGCCAGCGCGGCCCCCGCCGAGATGCCCACCGGAATGCCTTCGGTGCGCGCGAGCTTGCGTGAAAGCGTGAAGGCGTCCTCGTTGGCCACCGTGACGATCTCGTCGATCACCGAGCGGTCGAACACCTCGGGCACGAACCCCGCGCCGATGCCCTGGATGGGGTGCGGTCCGGGCTTGCCGCCGGAGAGCACCGGGGCGGCGGCGGGCTCCACGGCGATCACCTTCAGCCCCGGCTTGCGCGGCTTCAGCGCCTGGCCGATGCCGCTCACCGTGCCCCCGGTGCCCACGCCGCCGACCACGATATCCACCGCGCCGGCGGTGTCGTACCAGATCTCCTCGGCGGTGGTCTGGCGGTGGATCTCGGGGTTGGCCGGGTTGACGAACTGCCCGACGACGACCGAGCCGGGATGCGCCTTGGAAATCTCCTCGGCGCGCGCCACGGCACCGCCCATGCCCTTCTCCTTGGGGGTCAGCTCCAGCTGGGCGCCGAGGAAGGCGAGCATCTTGCGCCGCTCGATCGAGACCGATTCCGGCATGGTCAGGATCAGCTTGTAGCCGCGCGAGGCCGCGACGAACGCCAGTCCGATGCCGGTGTTGCCCGAGGTGGGTTCGATCAGCAGCGTATCGGGGCCGATCTTGCCGGCGCGCTCCAGCGAGAGGATCAGGTTGACCCCGACGCGGTCCTTCACCGAGGCCAGCGGGTTGAAGAACTCCAGCTTCAGCGCGACATCGGCCACGGCGCCTTCCGCGGCGGCGAGGCGGGGGATGCGCACCAGCGGCGTGTTGCCGATGGTCTCCAGCAGGCTGTCATAGATTCGGCCGCGATGGGGCCGGTCGAAGCGTGGGGCGGGAGAAGCGGGG
>CALNAL010000053.1 GCA_937874445.1 uncultured Acetobacteraceae bacterium
GCAGCGCCACGCCCCCTGCCACCACCCTTCCGCGCAGGGTGTTGCTCTTGCCGAGGAAGGTCGAAGCGAACAGATCCGCCGGCGCATCGTAGGCGCTCTGCGGGGCGGCCACCTGCACGATCCGCCCCGCGCGCATCACCGCGATGCGGTCGGAAAGCGCCATCGCCTCGTTCTGGTCGTGCGTCACCATGATCGTGGTGATGCCCAGACCCCGTTGCAGGCGACGCAGCTCGAACTGCATGTCCTCGCGCAGCTTGGCGTCGAGATTGCTCATCGGCTCGTCGAGCAGCAACAGCCGCGGCTCGATCACCAGGGCGCGGGCCAGCGCCACCCGCTGCTGCTGGCCGCCGGAAAGCTGGCGCGGATAACGTCTCGCCAGCGCTTCGAGGTGCACCTGCTCCAGCGCGCGCGCCACCCGCTCGCGCCGCTCCGTCCGGCCGACGCGGCGCATTTCCAGCCCGAAGGAGACATTCGCCTCCACCGTCATGTGCGGGAACAGCGCATAGGACTGGAAGACGATCCCTATCCCGCGCCGGCTCGGGGGCACGTCCCGGAGATCCACCCCGTCCATCTCGATGCGTCCCGCCGAGGGGGGCACGAAGCCGGCGATCATCTGCAGGGTCGTCGTCTTGCCGCACCCGGAGGGGCCGAGCAGGCAGACGAACTCTCCTTCCGCCACTTCGAGATCCACATCGCGCACGGCAAATGCCTCGCCGTAGCGGCATTGCAGCCCCTCAAGGCGCAGGAAGGCCATCCTCTACCCCCGTCCCCCGCCGCGCGCGCACATCCCGCTCAACCAAGAGTGGCCAGCCGTGCCGGATCGACGGTCACGGCGTGGTTGAGGGGGCCGTGGCCGGCGCCGAAGCCGGGGGCGGTACGGATGGCAGCATGGACGTAGGCGATGGCGCGGTCCACGGCCTCGATGAGGCTCAGGCCCTGGGCGAGGCCGGCGGCGATGGCCGAGGCGGTGGTGCAGCCGGTGCCATGGGTGTGGCGGGTGACGATGCGCGGCTCGCGCCAGAAGGTCTCGCCCTGGGGGCCGACGAGGATGTCCACTACCTCCGGCCCGTCGAGATGTCCGCCCTTGAGCAGCACGGCGGCGATGCCGCGGACCCGCAGCGCACGGGCGGCGGCGAGCATGCCCTCCTCGTCGCGGATGGCCAGGCCGGTGAGCGCCTCCGCCTCGGGAATGTTGGGCGTGATGACGCTGGCCATGGGCAGCAGCCGCTCGCGCAGCGGGTCGAGCGCGGCCTCGGCCATCAGCGCGGCGCCGCCCTTGGCGACCATCACCGGGTCCACCACCAGCGGCAGCCCGCGCGCCTTCTCGGCCAGCACCGCGACCACGGCGGCGACGGCCTCGGCCTCGCCGATCATGCCGCATTTCACCGCGTCGGCCCCGGGGTCGGCGAGGACGCATGCCATCTGGGCGGCGATCACGGCGGGAGGCACGGGATGGACCGCGTGCACGCCGAGGGTGTCCTGCACGGTGAGCGCGGTGAGGGCGCTCTCGGCGTAGGCGTCGAGCGCGGTGACGGTCTTGATGTCGGCCTGCATCCCCGCCCCGCCCCCGCTGTCGGAGCCGGAAACGATCAGCACACGCCCGCGCACGGCCTCAGCCTCCCGCGGCGGCGCCGATCTCGGCGCAGAGGGTATCGACCAGGCGGTTCACCTGCTCCGGGTTCTCGCCCTCGGCCATCACGCGCACCAGCGGCTCGGTGCCGGAGAGGCGGATCAGCACGCGCCCCGACGCGCCCAGCTCGGCCTCGGCGGCGGCGATCGCCCGGGCCACCGACGGGCGCTCGATGGGGGAGGCCCCGGCATAGCGCACGTTCTTGAGCACCTGCGGCAGCGGCGCGAAGAGGCGCAGCACCTCCGAGGCGGGCCGCCCGTCCTCCACCAGCACGGCAAGCACCTGCAGGGCGGCCAGCAGCCCGTCGCCGGTGGTGGCGTAGTCGGACATGATCATATGGCCCGACTGCTCGCCACCCAGGTTGAGGCCGAGTTCGCGCATCTTTTCCATCACGTAGCGGTCGCCCACGCGGGTGCGCACGACCTCCACGCCGAGCCCGGCCAGGAAGCGCTCCAGCCCGAGATTGGACATCACGGTGGCGGCGATGGCGTGCTCGCGCAGCAGGTCGGTGCGCGCCCAGGTGGAGGCGATGAGGGCGAGGATCTGGTCGCCGTCGATCATGTGCCCCTTCTCGTCGCACATGATGAGGCGGTCGGCATCGCCGTCGAGCGCGATGCCCAGGGCCGCGCGATGGGTGAGCACCTCCTGGCAGAGATGCTCCGGCACGGTGGAGCCGCAGCCCTTGTTGATGTTGAAGCCGTCCGGCGTGACGCCGACGCGGATCACCTCGGCGCCCAGCTCCCACAGCACGGTGGGGGCAACGCGGTAGGCGGCGCCGTTGGCACAGTCCACCACGATGCGGATGCCCCCCAGGCGCTGCCCGCGGGGAAAGCTGGACTTGGCGGATTCGATATAGCGTCCGGCGGCATCGTTCAGGCGGGCGGCGCGCCCGAGCTGGTCGGCACCGGCCAGGCGCCCGGCGAGGTCGGACTCCATCAGCGCCTCGATCTCGGCCTCGTCCTCGTCGGAGAGCTTGTAGCCGTCCGGCCCGAACAGCTTGATGCCGTTGTCCTGGAAGGGGTTGTGCGAGGCGGAGATCATCACGCCGAGGTCGGCGCGCAGCGAGCGGGTGAGGAAGGCGATGGCCGGCGTGGGCAGCGGCCCGGCCAGCATCACGTCCATGCCGGCACCGATGAAGCCGGCGGTGAGCGCGGGCTCCAGCATGTAGCCGGAAAGGCGGGTGTCCTTGCCGATGACCACGCGGTGCCGGCGGGCACCATGGGTAAAGCGCAGTCCGGCCGCCTGGCCGAGGCGCAGCGCGACGTCGGCGGTCATCGGGGCGGTATTGGCCGTACCGCGAATTCCATCAGTGCCGAACAGGCGGCGCTTGCAGGCCATGGCGCAGCGGCTCCCTCTCAATTGCCGGGCGCAGGTGTATCCCACCCCAGGGCGGCCCGCCACAGGCGCAGCCCCTGAACCGTCGCGGCCACGTCATGCACGCGCAGCACGGCCGCGCCCTGCCGGCAGGCGACCAGTCCGGCGGCGAGCGAGCCGGGCATGCGCTCGCTGGGCCGCGTCGCCCCTCCGAATCGCCCGATGAATCCCTTGCGCGACAGCCCCACCAGCAGCGGCCGCCCCAGGGCGAGCAGCAGCCCCTGACGCTCCAGCAGCGCACAGTTCTGCTCCGCGGTCTTGGCGAAGCCGAGACCGGGGTCGAGGCAGATCGCCTCGCGCGCGATGCCGGCCTGCTCAGCGGCCTGCAGGCGCTCGGCCAGCTCGGCCGCCACCTCGGCGGCGACGTCGCGGTACTGCGCGAGCCCGGACATGCTCTGCGGCGTGCCGCGCATGTGCATCAGCACCACCGGGCAGCGCGCCGCGGCCACCACGGCGGCGGACTCCGGATCATAGGCCAGGGCGGAGACGTCGTTGATGATGCGCGCCCCGGCTTCCAGGGTGGCCCGCATGGTGGCGGCGTTGCGGGTATCGACGGAGACGGCCACGCCCTGCGCGGCGAGCGCGCGCACCACCGGCACGATGCGGGCGCACTCCTCCTCCGGTGGCACGACGACCGAGGTGGGCCGGGTGCTCTCGCCGCCGACATCGACGATCGCGGCCCCGGCGGCGACCATCTCCAGCCCGGCGGCCACGGCCCGGCCCGGGTCGAAATGCAGCCCGCCGTCGGAAAAGCTGTCGGGGGTGACGTTGAGGATGCCCATCACCACCGGGGTGTCGGCGAACCCGGCCCAGGGGCGCGGCGCGGTCAGTCCGGCGAGGACCTCGGCCGGGACATCCCCGACCCGGCGGATGCGTCCGTCGGGAAAGCGCACCAGGGCAAAGGCCGACGGCCCTCCGGCCAGGGGCCGCGCCAGGCCGGAGGCCACGGCCGCGCGCGCGGCGGCCCCGTGGAGCAGCCCCAGCGGCTCGAGCAGCAGCATCCGCCGATCAGCTCGGCTGTGGGGCCGCTCCCACCGGCGGGGGCGGCGCGGCCGGGCGCCCGGCATTGGGCACCGAGGCGCGACGGCTCTCGGGAGCCGGCTCGTCCACCACCTTGCGGATCACCGGATCGCCACGCAGCACCGTGTGGATCTCGTCGAGCGAAAGGGTCTCGTATTCCAGCAGCCCCTTGGCCAGGCGGTGCAGCTCGTCGATGTTGTCGGTCAGGATCTTCTTGGCGGAGGTGTAGGCATCATCGATGAATGCCTTGATCTCGGCATCGATCTCGCGGGCGGTGGCCTCCGAGAAGCTCTGGTTCTGCGTGACCGAGTGGCCGAGGAACAGCTCGCGGCTGTTGTCGCCATAGGCGATCATGCCGAGCTTCCCGCTCATGCCCCATTCGGTCACCATCCGGCGGGCCTGATCGGTGGCCATCTTGATGTCGCCGGCCGCGCCGTTGGAGACGTTCTCCGGCCCGAAGATGATCTCCTCGGCGGCGCGCCCCCCCATCGCCATGGTCAGCTCGGCCTGCATCTTGGCCTTGCTCTTGGAGTAGCGGTCACCCTCGGGCAGGCTCATCACCAGGCCGAGCGCGCGCCCGCGGGGGATGATGGTGGCCTTGTGCACCGGGTCGCAGATCGGCTGGTGAATCGCGCAGAGCGCATGGCCGCCTTCGTGATAGGCGGTCATTTTCTTCTCGTCCTCGCTCATCGCCATGGAGCGGCGCTCGGCCCCCATCAGAACCTTGTCCTTGGCGTTCTCGAACTCGGCCATCGCCACCACGCGCTTGCCCAGCCGGGCGGCCAGCAGCGCCGCCTCGTTGACCAGGTTGGCCAGGTCGGCGCCGGAGAAACCGGGCGTGCCGCGGGCGATCACCTTGGGGTCCACATCGGCGGCGAGCGGCACCTTGCGCATGTGCACGCGCAGGATCTTCTCGCGGCCGTTGAGGTCGGGGTTGGGCACCACCACCTGCCGGTCGAAGCGGCCCGGGCGCAGCAGGGCCGGGTCCAGCACGTCGGGGCGGTTGGTGGCGGCGATCAGGATGACGCCCTCGTTGCTTTCGAAACCGTCCATCTCGACGAGCATCTGGTTCAGGGTCTGCTCGCGCTCGTCGTTGCCGCCGCCCAGGCCGGTGCCGCGGTGGCGTCCCACCGCATCGATCTCGTCGATGAAGATGATGCAGGGCGCGTTCTTTTTGCCCTGCTCGAACATGTCGCGCACCCGCGAGGCGCCGACACCCACGAACATCTCGACGAAATCCGAGCCGGAGATGGTGAAGAAGGGCACGTTGGCCTCGCCGGCGATGGCGCGGGCGAGCAGGGTCTTGCCGGTGCCGGGAGGGCCGACCAGCAGCACGCCCTTGGGGATCTTGCCGCCGAGGCGCTGGAACTTCTGCGGGTCCTTGAGGAACTCGACGATCTCCTCAAGCTCGGCCTTGGCCTCGTCGATGCCGGCCACGTCGTCGAAGGTGATGCGGCCCTGCTTCTCGGTCAGCAGGCGGGCCCGCGACTTGCCGAAGCCCATGGCACGCCCTCCGCCCCCCTGCATCTGGCGCATGAAGAACACCCACACGCCGATCAGCAGCAGCATGGGGAACCACGACAGCAGGTAGTGCAACAGCGGATTGGCGCCGTCGTCCTCGGGCTTGGCCTGGACGTGCACGCCCTTGTCGGTCAGCCGCGAAACCAGGCTCTGGTCCTCGGGGGTGTAGGTCTGGAAGGCCCGGCCGTCGGAGAGCTGGCCGGAGACCGTGCGGCCCTGGATGACCACGTCGCGCACGCGCCCGGAGTTCACCTCGCTGATGAAATCCGAATAGGCAAGCGTATTAGCCGCCGACTTGTTGCCGGTGGGCTGGAAGAGGTTGAAGAGCACCACCAGCAGAAGCGCGATGATGACCCAGAGAGCGAGGTTGCGGCCGAAGTTGTTCATTCGTTTCCCTGGCCTGAAGGCCAATCCGTCATTCGTATTCGTCCGCGTCGCACGGGGTGCGTACCCGGTCAGCTGAGTCGAACATAGGGAGCCGCAGCGGCTTGCGCACCCCCCTCCCCGTACACGGCAACGATTTCCCGCGGCAAGAGCGGGCCCGCGGTGCAGAAGGGAGCGCCCGCCACCGGGACCGGGGGAGAAAAGACCACGTGCGCCTCCCGGCACAGCGGCGGGTGAAGATACAAAAGAAGATGCGGCACCGCCACCAGTTCCGCCCCATGCCACAAGGCGGGCAGAGTCTCCAACACGGCCGACGGCAAGGGCCGCGCCGCCGGTAGGCGCCGCAGGGCCGCCGCCGCCCGCCCCAGCGCGCCCAACCGGCACCCCGACGCCAGCCCCTCCGCGTCGACGAGGCGAAAGCGGCCGTCCCAAACGGCACCGGCCCGGGCCAGCACCGCAGGCCCCACGGCCGCGGCCTCGCGGACCACCAGCCAGCCCGGGCCGCGCCGGCCGGCCGGCAGGATGCGCACCCCTCCCAGGGTGGCCGGGCGCAGGGCCGCGGCCAGCGGAGTCACCTGGCGCGGCGAGGGCGCATAGGCGCGCCCCCCCAGCGTCCGCAACAGGGCCGCCAGCGCGGCGGGGTCGCTCGGCCCCGCCGTCAGCAGCGCATAGCCCTCGGGATAGAGACTGGCCCGCGCCGCCAGCTCGCCCGCGCAAGCCAGCTCGGCCCGGCGCCGCGCTCCGCCCCGCGCCGCCGCCGCCACGACGCAGGCCCGGGCCAGCACCCCCGTGCCCGCCGCGTCGGCACGCGCCGCGCGCAGCCGGGCCCGCGACAAGGCCGGATCCGCGTTGCTGGGGTCCTCCACCCAGGCCATGCCGGCCGCCCGCAGCGTGGCGCGCAGTCGGCCGGGCGGCACGCTCAGCAAGGGGCGCAACAGGCGCACCTCCGGGGTTTCGAGCAGTCCCGCCATGCCGGCGAGGCCGGCCGGGCCGCTGCCCGACAGCCGGCGCATCGCCACCGTCTCGGCCTGATCGGCGGCGTGGTGGGCCAGCAGCAGATGCAGCAGGCCGTGTCGGGCCGCCGCCGCCCGCAAGGCCGCATGGCGGGCCAGCCGCGCCCGCTCCTCCAGCGCCGGACCGGGCTCGAGGCCCGTCAGCACCAGAAGCTCCGAGGCGATGCCCCGCGCGGCAAGGCGCTCGCAGGTCAGCGCCGCCTCCCGCCCCGATTCCGGCCGCAGGCCGTGGTCGGCCACCAGGGCCAGCACCCGCCCGCCTCGGGCACGAGCCCAGGCATCGGCAAGCAAAGCCAGGGCGGTGCTGTCGGCCCCGCCGGAGACCCCGACCGCCAGGGAAGGCGCCGGCTCGAAGGGGCCGAGCGGGGCCATCAGGGCCGCAAACTCCCCGGCCGCGAGGGGCTCGGGAGAGTCCGGCCCGTTCATGCCTCCCCCAACGGGGGCCACTCCGATGGACGGGTCCTCAGCGGCACCCGGCGCGCTGGCGCTCGGCGATCACCCGGTCACGCAGATCGGGGCGGGGGGTGCGGATCAGGCTCAGCGCCTGGCAGGCCGAGGTCTTGTCGCCCAGGCCGATCAGGGAGGCGGCCAGGCCAAGCTGGGCATCCTGGGCGCGCGGACCGGTCGGGGCGCCGCGATAGGCATCATCGTAGGCCACCGCGGCATGCGCCCAGTCGCGCCGGCCGGCATAGGACTGGCCCAGCAGGAATTGCGCGGCCGGCGTGCTCGACGATTTCGGCCCGGCCAGCACGGACTTGGCCGCCGTCTCGGCCGCGGCATAGTCGCGACGGGCCAGGGCGGCGTTGCCATCCTGCAGGATCTGGGTCGGCGTGCGCACCGCCGCGCCCCCGGCCCCCCCCCCCCCCCCCGAAGACGCCCCCCCCGCCCAAAACCCCAAGGCCGGCGGCCGGGCCGCCGCCGGCGTCCTGCCGCGCTTTGCCATTGCCGCCGGTGACCAGCGCCCCACCGTCACCGTCG
>CALNAL010000054.1 GCA_937874445.1 uncultured Acetobacteraceae bacterium
CTGCTTCCCTTCGCTTCCGGCACGGGGGCCGCCGCCTTCCGCCGCGGCGCCGAGGCGGTACTGGTGTTCGACGAGCGCCGTCCGATCGACATCGCCGCGCTGCGCCGTGACCCGCTGTTCGGCACGGCGGAGGTACGGCTGCTGCCGGCAGCCACCCTGGTGCGCCTGAAGCTGCCGGAGGGTCAGGAACTCCAGCTCGCTCGCCAGCGTGGCGGGTGGAGCGTTCAGGCCGTCACCACGACCCATCCCGAACCCATCCATCCCCAGGTCGATACCTCCGATCCGTCAGGCCCGCGGCTGCGTCTGCCGGCAGCGGCGGGGCACGTCGTCGCGGTGCCCGATTCCCTGAGCGGCGCCACGCTGCTGGTGGGCACGCTGCGCCAGCCGGGACAGGCGCTGGTGGTGGCGCAACGGGCCCCGGAATTCACGCTGCTGCCGACCTGGCAGGGGATCGTGGTCGCCCCGGTGGCCGACACGCTGGCACTGCACGAAACAACCGACGGATTCATACTGGGCTCAACCCAGCCCGGCCGCGGACTCGCCCTGGCCCCGACAGAGTATGACAGCGCGGCGCTGACCGACGCCGCCAGCCTGACCCGCCGCTTCGACCTGCCGCCGCTTGCGATCTCGGCCCTCCTGCGCCGCCTGCAAAACGCCCTCGCCGCCGCCGCCAGCCAGCCCGCCGGCCGGCGCCTGCACGCCCACCAGGCCATCGCCGAGGCGATGCTCGCGCTGGGCATGGGCGTGGAGACCCAGTCGATCCTGTCGCTCGCCACCACGACCGACCCGCGCGCCGCCGACAACCCGAATGTGATCGGCCTCTCGGCCATGGGCGCGCTGCTCGCCGGGCGCATGGATGAAACCGCCGGCCTGGACGACCCGCGCCTCTCCGGCAGCGACGAGATCACGCTCTGGCGGGGCCTGCGGCTGGCACGGCTCCAGCCCGGATCTCCGCAAGCCGCCGCGATGCTGGCCAACGAATACCGGCTGCTGCTCGCCTATCCCGCGCCGCTGCGGGCAAAGCTGCTGGCCGAGGCGGCCGAAACCATGGTGAAGGGGGGAGAAACCGCTGCCGCGCGGCGCCTGCTCGACGCCCGGCCGAAGGACTCCTCGCTCGACTACGCGCGCGCCCTGCTCGCCGCCAAGCAGAACGACGTCCCCGCCGCACTCGGCCTCCTCGACCGGCTCACCAACTCCCCCGACCGGCGCGAGCGTGCCAGGGCCGCGCCTGCCGCCGTGGAACTGAGGCTCGCCAACCATCTCATCACCCCGGCCCAGGCTGCCAGCGCGCTCGACCGGCTGGTCTACGCCTGGCGCGGCGACCAGCAGGAGGCCGGCATCCGCATGCGCGCCGCCGAGCTGCGTGCGCAGGCAGGCCAGCCGCGCGAAGCCCTGGCGCTGCTGCGCGAGGGAGCCGAGACCCTGCCCGAAGCCGCAAGCACCATGCGCGCCCGCATGCGGAGCATCTTCGCCGCCGCCATGGCCAACGATGCCGCGAACCCCATGCCGCCCCTCGATCTGGTCTCGCTGATCGACGAGAATCCCGACCTGCTGCCCGATGGCCCGGCTGGCGTGGACCTGGCCCGCCGGCTTGCCGACCGGCTTGCCGCGCTGGATCTGCCGCGCCGCGCTGCGCCGGTGCTGGAAAAGCTGGCGGCCGGGGTTCCCTCCGGTCCCGTGCAGGCCGAACTCGGCTGCCAGCTCGCCCTGACGCGGCTGCAACTGGGAGACGCGGCGGGGGCGCTCTCCGCGCTGGCCAACTCCGATGCCCCCTCCCTTCCCGCTCAGCTGCAGGAGAAAAGAGTGCTGGCCTGGGCCCGCGCCACGGCTCTCCAGGGCAAGCCCTCGCAGGCCGCCGCGGCTCTCGACGGGCTCGATTCCCAGGCCGCACTCGACCTGCGCGAACAGCTGCTGGAAAAAGCCGGAGACTGGGCTGGGGCCACGGTCCTGCTACGCCGCAGCGTCGGAAACCTGCCCTCCCAGGGGCCGATCGACGCCACCCAGACCGCACTGGTCATGCGTCTTGCCAGCGCGGCCACCCAGGCGGGCGACGAGGCGATCCTGGCCGATGTGCGTGAGAACTTCCTGCCGCGGCTGCCTGCGGGCCCCAACACCGAAATGATCCGCCTGCTCACGACCAGCCCGGTCCGCATGCCCGCCGACCTGCCGCGTGCCCGGCGCGAGGCAACTTTGGCCGAACAGGTACTCAGCGCACCTCGTCCCTGACCCGGCATTTCCGACTGGGTGGGTCTTGGCCAAGGCGTCCACCGGGGGCTGTCTCGACGGCCCGCGCGACCCATATGCAGAAATCTGAGGGAAAGGTACGGGTTTGCTCTTGCGCAAACGGCGGCTTTTCCCCATGTTCCGCCGCCTTGGCCCCCGGGGGCGCGTACGACGAGCGTACGCGTCTCAAGGCTGTCTGCTGGTTATGGAGGGATGCGCGATGAACGCACTCACGCAACTGGGGATAGTCTCGGATTTCCCGAGCAAAAACCAGACAATTCAGAACTCGGATTCCGAGGAGAGCCGAAAGGACTATTTTGTTGAACGTGACGGCGAGCGTTTCGCCGGTACCCATCTGCTGGTCGATTTGTGGGGCGCCTCGCGCCTCGACAATCCGGCGCTGATCGACGCGACCCTGCGCGAGGCGGCCATCGTCTCCGGCGCCACGATTCTGCACAGCCATTTCCACCATTTCTCGCCCAACGGTGGCGTGTCCGGTGTGCTGGTGCTGGCCGAGAGCCACATCTCCATCCACACTTGGCCCGAGCGCGACTTTGCCGCGATCGACCTGTTCATGTGCGGAGCCTGTGATCCGCATCTGGCGATTCCCGTGCTGAAGCGTGCCTTCAAGCCGAATCGTATCGATCTGACCGAGCAGCGACGCGGTCGCTTCGCCTGACGGCGTGGACGCCACGACCCACGACGCGGGCGGGCATCGCGAGGTGCCCGCCCGTTTTGCAACGCGGAGGCAGACATGAGCGACGAGTGCTGGATCAACGAAACCCTCTATCCCAACTGGGGACAACGATTTCGTGTCGGGCGCGAACTCGCCCATGCCAGGAGCGCCTTCCAGGATATCGTGGTGTTCGAGAGTCTCTCGCACGGGCGCGTCATGCTGCTCGACGGCGCGGTGCAGATCACCGAACATGATGAATTCGTCTATCAGGAAATGATCTCCCACGTGCCGCTGCTCGCCCACGGCGCGGGCCGGCGCGTGCTCATCATCGGCGCGGGCGACGGCGGCGTGCTGCGGCGCGTGCTGCAGCACCGCGGCGTCGAACGCGCCGTCATGGTGGAGATCGATGGCGAGGTGATCCGTCTCGCCCGCGAATTCCTCCCCGCGATCGGCGGCGATGCCTGGAACGATCCGCGTGCCGAGGTGATCGTCGGCGACGGCATCGATTTCGTGCGTCGTGGCGCGGCCGGCTCGTTCGACGTCATCATCGTCGATTCCACCGATCCGGTCGGCGTGGGCGAGGTGTTGTTCTCCGACGAATTCTACGCCAACGCCGCACGGCTACTCGCCGCAGACGGGCTGATCGTCAACCAGTGCGGCGTGCCGTTCCAGCAGGGAGACGAGCTGCGTGCCACCAGCGCGCGCCAGGCAAAATCGTTTCCCCATGTCGGCGCCTATCTTGCCGCGGTGCCGACCTATGTCGGCGGCTTCATGACGCTCGGCTATGCCGCCAAGCGCCCCGGTGTGGCCGACCTCCCCGCCTCGGAGATCCGCCGCCGCGCCGAGGCCGCCGGCATTCTCGGGCAGACCCGCTACTGGTCCCCCGAGGTGCAGCACGCCGCCTTCCAGCTGCCTCCCTACATCGCCGAACTGCTGCGCTAGAGCGGGCCGCGTTCGCTTCCGCTCGCGCCTCCCTCTCCAGCTCCTGGTTTCCTCGCGCGATTCAGACTTTTGGCGATTCCGCCAATCGTCATCGCGCTCTGGAGCGGGCCGCGTTCGCCTGCGCTCGCGCCTCCCTCTCCAGCCCCTGGTTTCCTCGCGCGATTCAGACTTTTGACGATTCCGCCAATCGTCATCGCGCTCTAGAACCGACCGCGATCCGGCAAACAGCCGAGTCGTGTGAACCGCGCGAGAAAACAACCCCGGAGGCCAGGCCGTGCCGCGCATCTTCCATCGGGAAATCATCGTGCCGGCGGAGGCCATCGACGAACTCGGCCACGTCTCCAACATCGTCTACGTGCGCTGGATGCAGGACGTGGCGACGGCGCATTCCGCCGCGCAGGGCTGGCCCCTGGAACGCCTGCTCGCCATCGGCAGCGTGTGGGTAGCGGCCTCGCATGCCATCCGCTACCGCCGCCCGGCACTGCTTGGCGACACCGTGACGGCGCTTACCTGGGTGGCGGAAATCCGCCGCAGCGCCTCGCGCCGGCGCACCGTGTTCCGCCGCGCTCCCGACGGCGTCATGCTGGCCGAGGCCGAAACCCTCTGGGCCTTCATCGACCGCCACAGCGGCCGGCCCCGGACGCTGCCCGAGGAGGTGCGCTCCGCCTTCGCGGTCATCTCGCCGGCGGAAGAGGCGGAGCTGCGGCGCCACTGATGCCAGGCCCCGTCGATCGCGACTGTTGTGCGGGCGACAGGGCGGATCGTGGCCCGGGAAGAGAGGCTCCCGTTCGCGAAAAGCCCCGGCGGACTCAAGTTTCGTAGCGAACCCCTCCGGGCCGGCCTTTCTGCCGCACGGGCTCCCGGGGAGAACCTCGTAAGCGGCGGCCTTTCTTGGGATTTCTCCGCCATGGCCCCAGGTTCGGCGGCCAGGCTGTCAGGCGGTGACCTCGAGCATCAACAGCGCCTCGGCGGGTCGCCCGTGGTCGTCGCGCCCGCGCACCCGCAGCGGCCAGGTGCCCGGCTTCAGCGCGGCCAGCCCCGCCGGGGCCAGCTCGGCCTGGAAGAGATGCGTCGAGGGGCCGGGCTTCACCCACGACTTCTTCACCGCCGCGAAACGGGCATAGACGTCCTCGACGAAGGGATCGTGGCGCACCACCCGCGCCATCGGCTGCCACGGGCCGCCGGCGAGCGAGAACGCCACCGTCGAACGCGGCCCGCCCTCGAACAGGTTGACCACCACCCGCGCCCCCGCCAGCGCGGCGCGCGGCGCCGGCAGCGCGATCAGCCCGCCGGGGGGCGCGTCGGCGGCCGGGGATTCCAGCACCACCCGCAGCGCCGGCCCGCCGCGCGCGGCCAGCAGGCAGGTGGACCAGCGGGGGCCGTCCACGCTGAGGATGTGCACGCCGTTGGGGCTGCCGTCGGTTTCCAGGGCGAGCGGGATGCCGCTCTCGTCGGCGGGGCCGCTCCACCAGCTCCCCGAGCCGGCGGCGAGCACCACGTGAGGGTGCTCGCCCGGGCCGGGGAAACCCTCGGCGGCGCCGAGATACCAGTGCTCGTGGGTATGGGTATGGCCCGCGAAGGTCACGGCATGCGGGCGGCCGGCCAGCGCCGCCAGCAGCGCCTGCCCGTCGGTGGCGCGCACCGAGGGCCCCTTGCCCTGGGCGGTGGCCAGCGGAACGTGGAAGCCCGCCACCACCAGGCTCTCGCGCGGCACATGGGCCAGCACGTTGCGCACGAAGGCGAGCTGGCGCGCCCCGAACGCGCCGCGGTAGCCGCGCACCCCCTTGGGGCGGGCCGGGTCGGTCCCGAGATACTCCACGTTGTCGAGCTGCAGGAAGGTCGCCCCGCCGTACTGGAAGGCCCCCCAGCGCCGGCCGAAGTGGCGCTTGAAGGTCTCGGCGGCGAAGCGGTTGTCGGCGGCGTCGTAGTTGGTGTCGTGGTTGCCGCGGCAGTGGTACCAGGGCAGGCCCTCGGCGCCCCAGATCGCCACGCTGCGCGGGTAGAGCGAGAGGTCGTCATAGACGGTATCGCCGTGGTCGATGGCGAAGGCCAGCTCGCGCCCGGCGATGCGCCGCGCCAGCGCCTCGCGCACGAAGCTCACCTCCTGGTCGGAGTGCGGCTGCGGGTCGGTGACCAGCAGCGCCTCGAAGCGGCTCGGCTCGGGGCGGCGCTGCAGGCCGAAGGCGATGGCGGCGGGCAGCGGCCCGGTGGGCGCCACGCCGGGGAAATGCTGGGCCGGCGAGCCGGCGGGTTGGTAGAGATAGAAGTCCCGCGGCACCCCGCTCACCGGGTCGAGCGGCACCCGCCAGCCGCTCGGCTTGATGACGAACACCGCCTCGCCCTCGGCCAGCGGCAGGCTCCAGCGGCCGTGGGCGTCGGTGAGCACCACCGCCTCGCCGTTGGAGACCATCACCCCCGGCACGCCCGGGTCATCGGGGCGGCGGACGAAGCTGCCGTCGCGGCTCTCGAACACCACGCCCGTTGCGATAACGGCTGGCGTGGGGACGGTCGGGGCGGAGGAGGTCGGCGGCGTCCCGGCCGAGGCGGGAGTCGCGGCGCCCAGCAGCCCGGCCGCCGCGGCGGCCTCCAGGCTGCGGCGACGGGTCAGGGCGGCATCGGTCATGGCGTGTCCCTCCGGGACGGCTCAGGACTCGGCAACTTCGTGGGAGGCGACTTCGCGGGGGGCGACTTCGCGGGGGGCGGTCTCGCAGGAAGCAGCTTCGCGGGGCGGATGGCGCTCGTGGGCCAGCTCGGCCACCACGCCGTGCAGCGTGCGCAGCTCCTGCTCGGTGATCTCGCCGCGCTCGAAGAGATGGCGGAGGTTGCGCACCATCCCCGGCCGCTTCTGGGCGTTGCGCAGGAACCCGCAGGAATCGAGTTCGCCGACGAGATGGGCGAGGAAGTTGTCGAGTTCGCCCTTGGTGGCGACGCGCGTCTCGTGGGTGACGAACTGGCGCGGCGGGGTCTGCTCGGCGGAGGTCCACCACTCGTAGGCCATCACCATCACCGCCTGGGCGAGGTTGAGCGACATGAAGGCCGGGTTGAGGGGGATGCGGATCCAGGTATCGGCCTGGGCCATGTCCTCGCTCTCCAGCCCGGCGCGCTCCGGGCCGAAGAGGATGCCGCACTTCAGCCCGCGGGCGCAGACGGCGCGCATCTCCGAGGCCCCGCCGCGGGCGGTGAGCACCTGGCTGACGATGTGGTGCGGGCGCGGGCAGGTGGAATAGACGTGGTGGAGGTCGGCCACCGCCTCGGGCACGGTGTCGTACACCTTGGCCGCGTCGAGGATGCGGTTGGCCCCCGAGGCCAGGCGCCAGGCGCGCTGCGAGGGCCAGCCGTCGCGCGGGGCGACCAGGCGCAGCTCGAACAGCCCGCCGTTGGCCATGGCCCGCGCCGTCGAGCCGATGTTCTCGGCCAGCTGCGGACGCACCAGGATCACCGCCGGGGAATTGCCGATCGGGCGCAGGTCGGCGCCGCCATCTCTTCCAGTCATTTCGTATCCATTATTTCGCATCGGTCATTGGGGGGCATCCTTCGCGGGATGCGCCGCAAGCCAGGCCTGCAGCTGCCCGATCTCCTTCTGCTGCGCCGCGACGATGCCCTGCGCCAGGGCGCGCATCCCGGGGTCGGTGCCGGCGCGCAGTTCCACCCCGGCCATGTCGATGGCCCCCTGGTGGTGGGGGAGCATGGCCTGCGCGAAGTCGCGGTCGGCGTTGCCGGTGATGGGGACGTCCATGGCCCGGTGCATCTTCGCCACCGCCACGGCGAAGGCGGCGGTCGCGGGGGAGGCGGCCTCGCCACCCGCGGGGTGCGCCGCGAGCCAGGCCTGGAGCTGCCCGATCTCCTTCTGCTGCGCCGCGACGATGCCCTGCGCCAGCGCCCGCATCCCGGGGTCGGTGCCGTAGTGCAGCTCCACCGCCGCCATGTCGATGGCCCCCTGGTGGTGGGGGAGCATGCCGGCCGCGAAATCGGCATCGGCCTGGCCGGTGAAGCGCTGGGCCATCATCGCCGTGTGCATCTTCTCCGTCGCCGCCTCGTAGGCGGGGGTGGAAAGTACCGCGC
>CALNAL010000055.1 GCA_937874445.1 uncultured Acetobacteraceae bacterium
GTGTTCTCCTTTCGGGAAAGGAGAACCAGGAAAGCTTTATTCGTTAAGGATTCCGCGCCTGGGTCAACCGCGGAGCCCAACGAACAAAAGTCCTTTTTGCTTCTTTTTCCTTCAGGAAAAAGAAGGCCTTCCCTCCCTCCCCGGCCGGACCGGCTGACAGGGGCGGGGATCGTGCCTATCTCTGGGGGAACGTCCTCAGAGGAGATCTACCCATGTCCGCATCGCATCCGGCCGGCGCGCTGCCGCTGCGGGACCCGTCGCTGTTCCGCGAGGCCGACTACATCGCGGGCGAATGGGTGGGCGCCGAATCCGGGCGTGCCACCGAGGTGCGCAACCCCGCGACCGGGGTTCTGCTGGGCCGGGTGCCGGCGGCGGGGGCGGCGGAGACGCGCCGCGCCATTGCCGCCGCCCATGCCGCCCAGCCGGCCTGGCGGGCGCTCACCGCCGGCCAGCGCGGCAAGATCCTGCGCCGCCTCTACGACCTGATGCTGGAGAACGCCGAGGACCTCGCCCTCATCATGACGAGCGAGCAGGGCAAGCCGCTCGCCGAGGCCCGCGGCGAGGTGGTCTATGCCGCGAACTTCCTCGACTGGTTCGCCGAGGAGGGCAGGCGCATCTACGGCGATACCATCCCCGCGAACGCCGCCGGCCGGCGTCTGGTGGTGACCAAGGAGCCGGTGGGGGTGTTCGCCGCCATCACGCCGTGGAACTTCCCCGCGGCGATGATCACCCGCAAGACCGGCCCGGGCTGGGCGGCCGGCTGCACTGGGGTGATCCGCCCGGCGAGCCAGACGCCCTTCTCCGCGCTGGCCCTGGCGGTGCTGGCCGAGCGCGCCGGGCTGCCGGCGGGGGTGTGCAACGTCGTCACCGGCCCTTCCGGCCCGATCGGCGAGGAACTCACCGCCAATCCGCTGGTGCGCAAGCTCACCTTCACCGGCTCGACCGAGGTGGGGGCGAAGCTGCTGGGCATGTGCGCCCCCATGGTGAAGAAGGCCTCGATGGAGCTGGGCGGCAACGCGCCCTTCCTGGTGTTCGACGACGCCGATCTCGATGCGGCGGTGGCCGGGGCGCTGGCCAGCAAGTTCCGCAATTCCGGCCAGACCTGCGTGTGCGCCAACCGCATCCTGGTGCAGGAGGGCATCTACGACGCCTTCGCCGCGAAATTCGCCGCCGCCATCGCCACGCTGAAGGTGGGCAACGGCCTGGAGCCGGGGGTGACGCAGGGGCCGCTGATCAACGCCGCCGCGGTGGAGAAGGTGGAGGAGCACATCAACGACGCGCTCACCCGCGGGGCGAAGCTGCTGGCCGGCGGGCATCGCCACGCCCTGGGCGGCAATTTCTTCGAGCCGACCCTGCTCGGCGAGGTGCCGCACGAGGCGCGCATCTTCCACGAGGAGACCTTCGGCCCGGTGGCGCCGCTGTTCCGCTTCCGCACCGAGGCCGAGGCGGTCGCGCTGGCCAACGACACGCCCTTCGGCCTGGCCGGCTATTTCTACACCCGCGACATCGCGCGGGCCTGGCGGGTGGCCGAGGCGCTGGAATACGGCATCGTCGGCGTCAACGAGGCACTGCCCTCCACCCCGGAGGCGCCCTTCGGCGGCATGAAGACCTCCGGGCTCGGCCGCGAGGGCTCGAAATACGGCATCGAGGAATACGTCGAGATCAAGTATCTCGCTTTCGGCAACATCGGCGCGTGAAGGGGCCGGACATGGCATTCGACTTCGATCTTTTCGTCATCGGCGGCGGCGCGGGCGGAGTGCGCTG
>CALNAL010000056.1 GCA_937874445.1 uncultured Acetobacteraceae bacterium
ATCTACACCTAAGCCTTCGTCGGCAGCGTCAGATGTGTATAAGAGACAGGTGCCGCCGAGCATCACGGCGTCGGCGGCATCGGCGCCGGCGGCGCGGGCGCGGGCGATCAGGGCGGCAAGCAGGTCTGTCTGGTCCAACGTCATTCCTTCCGTGCGCCGCGCTCAGAACGGCTCGTTGAGCTGGGCGACGATGCTGGCGAGACCCGGTACATGGGCAGCCGGACCGAGCGCGGCCAGGGTGGGCTCGGTGTGGAACAGCTTTTCCGCCACGGCCAGCACCTCTGCGGAGGTCACCGCCTCGATCTTGCCCACGGTCTCGGCGGTGGGCACGACGCGGCCGAACACCTGGATCTGGCGGGCGATCTGCTCGCAGCGCGAGCCGGTGCTCTCCAGGCTCATCAGCAGCCCGGCCTTCACCTGGGCGCGGGCGCGGTCGAGTTCGGTCTCCTTGATCCCCTCCTGCACCTTCTGCAGCTCGGTGATGGTCACCGGGATCACCTCGGCGGCCTCGGCCTCGCCGGTGCCGGCGTAGAGGGCGAACAGGCCGCTGTCCATGTAGGGGGCGGTGAAGGTGTAGATCGAATAGACGAGGCCGCGCTTCTCGCGCACCTCCTGGAACAGCCGCGAGCTCATCCCCCCCCCGAGCAGGGTGGCGAGCAGCATGGTGGGGTAGAAATCCGCGTCGCCATAGGCCGGCCCGGGAAAGCCGAGCACGATATGCACCTGGTCGAGGTCGCGCTGCTCGCGGAACTCGGTGCCGTGGTACACCCCCGGCAGCGCCGCCGGCACGAGGCGCGAGGGCATGTCGGCGAAGTGGCGGTCCACCAGCTCCAGCACGTGTTCGTGGGTGAGGTTGCCGGCCGCGGCGATGACGGTGTTGTGGGTGGTGTAGTGGGCCTGCATGTAGGCCATCAGCGCCTCGCGCCCGAAGGCACGCACCCGGTCCTCGGTGCCCAGCACCGGCCGCCCCATCGGCTGGCCGGGGTAGGCCGCCTCCTGGAAGTGGTCGAAGATGATGTCGTCGGGGGTATCGTTGGCCTGGCCGATCTCCTGGAGGATCACGCCGCGCTCGCGCTCGACCTCCTCGGGGTCGAAGGTGGAGTGGGTGAGGATGTCGCCGATGATGTCGGCGGCGAGCGGCAGGTCCTCCTTGAGGGACTTGATGTAGAAGGCGGTCTGCTCGCGGGCGGTATAGGCGTTCATGTGCCCGCCGACGTTCTCGATCTCCTCGGCCAGGCCCAGCGCGGTGCGCCGCTCCGTCCCCTTGAAGGCCATGTGCTCGAGGAAGTGGGAGATGCCGTTCTCCTCCTCGGTCTCGTTGCGCGTGCCCGAGGCGACATAGGCGCCGAAGGAGACGGTCTCGACCCGGTCCATCCGCTCGGTGACGACGATCAGCCCCGAGGGCAGATGGCTGACACGGATCGCTCCCTGCTGGGACTCCGCGCCGTGGGAGAGCTGGGGCTGCCTTCTCATCCGGCG
Organism: uncultured Acetobacteraceae bacterium; assembly: GCA_937874445.1. GTDB lineage: Bacteria > Pseudomonadota > Alphaproteobacteria > Acetobacterales > Acetobacteraceae > Rhodovastum. The sequence continues at coordinate 1,480 of CALNAL010000056.1, forward strand.
TTCCTCCTTGCGGTGGCGCGCACCAGCTGCTCGACGGCGGCCAGATCGCGGGGGACGCTCCGGTATCGCTCGGGGCGCTCGTAGAGGTCGGCCAGGCGCGCCGGCAGGGCCGGGCGCAGTCCGACGGCGGCGGCGATGGCGTCGGGGAACTTGGCCGGATGCGCGGTGGCCATCGCCACCACCGGCACTCCCTCGCGCGCGCGCCCGAGCCAGGCGCGCGCCGCGGCGATGCCCACGGCGGAATGCGGGTCGGCGAGATAGCCGCAGGCGTCGTGCAGCCGGCGGATCTCGGCGAGCGTGCCGTCGTCGTCGAGCGAGAAGCCGGAGAACAGCGCGGTGGCCTCCCGCCAGGCGGCCGCCGGCACCTCCATGCGCCCGCCGGCGCGGAAGCCCTTCATGGTGGCGTCGGTGAGCGCCCCGTCGCGCCCGAGCAGCTCGAAGAGCAGGCGCTCGAAGTTGGAGGAGACCTGGATGTCCATCGAGGGCGAGAGCGAGGGCGCCACCGCGCGCACGCTCATGTCGTTGGCGGCGAGGAAGCGGGCGAGGATGTCGTTGCGGTTGGACCCGACGATCAGCGCGCGCACCGGCAGGCCCATGCGCCGGGCCGCCCAGGCGGCGAGCACGTTGCCGAAGTTGCCGGTGGGCACGGCGAAGGCCACCTCGCGGTCGGGCGCGCCGAGCGCCAGGGCCGAGGCGACGTAGTAGGGAATCTGCGCCGCGATGCGCGCCCAGTTGATGGAGTTCACCGCCGAGAGCCCCATCTCGGCGCGGAACGGCACATCGGCGAACATCGCCTTCACCAGGTCCTGGCAGTCGTCGAAAGTGCCGGCCACGGCGAGGTTGCCCACGTTGGGGCTGAGCACGGTGGTCATCTGCCGGCGCTGCACCTCCGAGGTGCGGCCCTCCGGATGGAGAATGACGATATCCACCCGCGCGCGGTCGCGGCAGGCCTCGATGGCCGCCGAGCCGGTATCGCCGGAGGTGGCGCCGACGATGGTCACGCGCCGGTCCTGGGCGGTCAGCACGGCATCGAACAGGCGCCCCAGCACCTGCATCGCCATGTCCTTGAAGGCCAGCGTCGGACCGTGGAACAGCTCGCAGAGGAACAGATCATGCTCGAGCTGCACCAGCGGCGCGACGGCGGGATGGCCGAAGCCGGCATAGGCCTCGCGGCAGATGCCCTGCAGCGCCTCGGGGGCGAGCGATCCTTCCGTGAAGGGCGCCATCACCCGCGCGGCGAGATCGGCGTAGGGCAGGCCACGCAGGGCGCGCCACTCGGCCGGAGCGAGGCTCGGCCAGGTCTCGGGCACGTAGAGCCCGCCGTCCTCGGCCAGACCGGCCAGCAGGACCCCGGCAAAATCGCGCACGGGCGCCAGCCCGCGGGTGGAGACGTATCGCATGATCGGCAGTTCCACTCTGAGTTGGGGTCCTTCTGCGCCGGGATGACGCCACGATCAACAGGCGGCCCGCGGAGGCCGTGTCCCGGTTTCATTTTTCCGCCCGGGAGGGAGGGGAAGGAAGGAAGCAAGGCAAAGTCTTCTTTTCCTGAAGGAAAAGAAGCAAAAGGACTTTATTC
>CALNAL010000057.1 GCA_937874445.1 uncultured Acetobacteraceae bacterium
GGGCTGCTGCTGGGCTGCGAGCTTTCCGCCGCGGCCTCCCCCCAGGCGCTCGGCCTGCTGCGCCCGGGAGTGGCACGAATCATCACCGATCTCGCCCTGGCGCCCAGCCTGCCCGGAGGCCCCGAGGCGCCGACCGTCGCCCAGCTGCGCCGCGCCCTGGGCGGGGTGTGCGGCGAGGCGGTGGCATGCCTGGACGCCACCGCCAGGGCCGCGCGTCTGCTCGGCGCCCCGGAGCTGGGGGGCGTGCTGCTGGCCGGCTTCGCCTGGCAGCAGGGCGCCCTGCCGCTGGAGGAGGAGTCCTTGCGCGAGGCCGTGCTGGCGGCGCACGGGGAGGCCGGTCTGGCCGCGCTGCAATGGGGCCGCCAGTCGGCCCTGGCGCCGGACCGCGCCCCGCCGCCGCCCGGAAACGATGTCCTGTCCGCCCTCGAACAGGATCTGCTGGCCCGCCGGCCCCGCCGGGTGGTGCGGCGCTGGGTCGCGCTGGTCGAGCGGGTGCGCGAGGCGGAGGGGCGGCGCTTTTCCGGCGGCACGGCCCTGACCGAGGCGGTGGCGCGCGGCGCGGCGGCGGTGCTGGCCCCGCGCGACGGACGCGACCTGACCCGCCTGCGCGCCGCCCCCGCCTTTCGTGCCGAACTCGCGGAGGTCTATGGCGAGGGGGCCGCCTGGAGCGTGCCAGCGGGGGCGTCCCGCTGGCGGGGGCTGGGGCGGCTGGCCTTCTGGCGTTCCGACCCGGGCCGCCAGGCCCACGAGGCGGCGGCCGCGCAATACGAGGCGGACGTGGCCCTGCTGCTGGAACGGCTCTCCCCCGGCACCCTGGCGCTGGCGACGGAGTTGGCGGCGCTGCCCGCCGGCGTGCGCGGCTATGGGCGGGTTCGCACCGCCGCCGAGGCCCGTGCCGCCACCGCCCGTGCCGCCCTGCTGCGTCGCCTCGGAGGCTGAAGCCGTCCCGCGCCGGAGGGAGGGCGGCTCAGCGCGACGCGAGAGTCTGCAGCGCCTCCAGCAGCGGCTGCCCTGAAACCGAGACGATCCCGCGGTAGGGATCGTCGAATTCGACCAGCAGGAGCACGGCCCCTGCCATGGCCACCGCACCGAGGGCGAGCACCAGCGCCATGGCCCGGTTGCGCGGCGCCAGGATGCCCATGCCGGCAAAGGCCAGCATCAGCCAGAAGATCAGGGTGATGAGCTGCCAGCGTTGCAGCGAGGAATCGAAATGCTCGTCCATCGCCCAGCGGGTCTGGATCATCTCGTGCAGCAGCGCCTGGGGCTGGACGATCAGCCGGGTCGGCGGGCTGGAATCGCCGAGCCGCTCCAGGGCATCCTCCAGCGCGTCCTGGAGACTGTCGGCGGTGGCCGGGTCGCCCATCAGGGGAGCGTCGAGATGGGGGAAATCGTCGCGCAGCAGCACGGCGGTGAAATGGAAGAGCATGTGCCGCGGCGTCTCGCCGGAGGGGCCGAGGCGGATGAGCGCGGCGTCCAGATCGACGATCTCGGCGGCCAGGCGGTGCACCTGGTGGCTGGCATCGCGAAAGGTGGATTCCTGGGCGACGATGCCGAAACCCAGCATGATGGCGGCCAGCAACGTCACCAGCCCGGTCACGCGCCGCACCGCCTCGCGGGCCACCGCGGGGGAGAACAACTGGGGGAGGTGTATTGCCGCCATCCGCCCCACTGTGATGGCGCACAGCAGAAGTACCAGTACCACCGATCCGACGGTGGATCCGTTCATGGACACCTTCTGTCGAGAGGGCGGGCACGGGCGGTGTCCGCTCTCGAAAAAATCAGATCAGCCTGCGACTCCTACCACCCGACCGGAGGAGGCGGGGGAGGTGCGGCATAGTAGTAGCCCGGGGCATAGGCCGGATAGGCCTGATAAGGCGGATAGGCCGGGTAGGCCACGACCGGCCGCGCATTGCCCTGGACACTGTAGCCGCCGGCCACCATGCACTGGGTGTAGGCCTGGTCATAGCGATGCTGCATCGAGCCGGACGAGGCCCGCGCGTTGTCGGCGCCGACCGCGCCGCCCACCAGCAGGCCGCCGGCGCCGCCGATGGCCGCGCCCGCGCCGACGTTGCCGGTGGCCGCACCGACCGCGGCACCTGCCGCGGCCCCGAGCGCGGTGCCCACTACCGCGGACCCGACCGCGCTCTGGGTGGCGGCATCGGAGGGGTTGCGGTAGCCGATCTGGCTGTGCGCGTAGTTGCGGCACGAGGCGTCGCGTCTCTGGAAGACGCTGAAATCCTCGCCCTGCTTGGGCAGGGCCATCACCGTGGGACCGGTCGGCTGGGGCACGGCACAGGCCGCCACGGCGAGCGGGGCAAGCAGGGCGGCGATGCGAACGGAACGGTTCATGGCCTCGAATTCCTCAAGAGGAATCGCGGCGGACCGCCGCGACGACGCTACATATCCACACCCGGAGCGGTGGCGACAAGGGGCCGCGCTCCCTGACTGCGTTAACCGTGGCTCATCTGGGAGCGCCTTCGGGCGGCAGGGGCACCCCGGCCGCCACCAGCGCCGCCTTCTGGCGGGCCGCCAGGGCATCGGCGTCGAAGCCGGCGATCAGCTCGCGGAACAGCGCGCACCAGTTGAGTTCGGCCCGCAGCCGCAGGAACACGCTGCCCAGGCCGATCGCCGAGCGGTCCATCAGCACGAACTCGCGCGGTGGGGTGACGCCTCCGGTGCGCTTGAGCCCCTCGTGCACGCGCATGGCGATGCCGCGCGCGTAGTTGGGGTCCTCGTCGAGCTGGATGCGCCGCACCCGGTCGTCGAGCAGCGGTTCGTAGAGGAAGCGCGCCCACTCATCGAGCACCGCGGCCTTTTCCTCGGAGAGCCCGGCGAATCCCCAGTCGGCGTAGGCGCCGCGGGCACGGGCGGCGTCGTGGTCGCGGGTGGCCTCGTAGAGTTCGTTGATGCCGTGGATGAAACGCGGCGCGAACACCCGCACGGTGCCGAAGTCGAGCAGGTTGAGTCCGCCGTCGGCGCGGGCCTGGTAGTTGCCCATGTGCGGGTCGCCGTGGATCACGCCGTAGCGGTACAGCGGCACGTACCAGGCCCGGAACAGCGCCTCCGCGAGCCGGTTGCGCGCCTCCTGCGAGGGGTCCGCCGCGAGCCAGCTCTTGAGCGGCTGGCCCTCCAGCCAGGTCATGGTCAGCAGCCGCCCGGTGGAAAGCGCCTCCACCGGCTCGGGAATGTGCACGTCGGGCGTCTCGGCCAGCATGGCGGCGAAGAGGCGCATGTGCGCGGCCTCTCGGTAGTAGTCGAGCTCCTCGCGCAGCCGGTCGGAGAGTTCCTTGAGGATCTCGTCCTGGCGGATCGCCCCGTCGATGCGGTGGTACACCGCCATGGCGAGCTTCACCTGGCGGAGGTCGGCCTCCACGGTGGAGGCCATGTCGGGGTATTGCAGCTTGCAGGCCACCGCGCGCCCGTCGGGCAGGCTCGCGCGGTGCACCTGGCCGAGCGAGGCGGCGGCGGCGGCCTGCTGGTCGAAGCGCGCGAAGCGGCCCTGCCAGTCGGAGCCGAGCTCGCCCTGCATGCGCCGGCGCACGAAGGCCGCCCCCATCGGCGGGGCGTTGGACTGGAGTTCCGCCAGCTCGTCGGCGTATTCGGCCGGCAGCGCATCGGGGACGGTGGAGAGGAACTGCGCCACCTTCATCAGCGGGCCCTTGAGTCCGCCGAGCACGTCCTTGAGCCCCTCGGCATGGGCGGCGCGGTCGGTGTGCAGGCCCACGCGGGCCCCCACCAGCCGGGCCGCGATGCCGCCCACGGCGGTCGAGGTGCGCACCATCCGCCGCATCTCGCCGAACAGGGTCGGTCCCTTGTCGTCGGCCATCAGCCGGTTGCCTCCAGCTCGTCGATGAAGCCCGAGATGACGTCGAGCCCGCGCTTCCAGAATTTCGGGTCGGAGGCGTCCAGCCCGAAGGGAGCGAGCAGCTCGCGGTGGCGCAGCGTGCCGCCGGCGCGCAGCATCTCCAGGTATTTCGCCACGAAGTCGGGGTGACCCGCCTGGTAGGTGGCATACAGCGCGTTCACCAGGCAGTCGCCGAAGGCGTAAGCGTAGACGTAGAACGGCGAGTGGATGAAGTGCGGGATGTAGGACCAGAACACGTCGTATTCCGGTGCGAAGGTGAAGGCCGGCCCGAGGCTCTCGGTCTGCACCTGCCGCCAGATCTCGCCGATCCGCTCGGGCAGCAGCTCGCCCGAGCGCCGCTCGTCGTGCAGCAGGGTCTCGAAGCGGTAGAAGGCGGTCTGGCGCACCACCGTGTTGAGCATGTCCTCCACCTTGGAGGCGAGCAGCAGGCGGCGGCGGGCGGGGTCGCGCTCGGCGTCGAGCAGGGCGCGGAAGGTGAGCATCTCGCCGAACACGCTGGCGGTCTCGGCCAGGGTCAGCGGGGTGTCGGACATCAGGTAGCCGCGCGGCGCGGCCAGCACCTGGTGGACGCCGTGGCCGAGTTCGTGGGCGAGGGTCATCACGTCGCGGGCGCGGGCGTGGTAGTTGAGCAGCAGATAGGGATGCGCCGAGGGCACGGTCGGGTGGGCGAAGGCGCCGTCTGACTTTCCGGGGCGAAGAATGGCGTCTATCCAACTGTTCTTAAAAAATTTCTTTCCGATCTCGGCCATCTCCGGCGAGAACGCCCGATAGGCGCCCAGGACGGTGCTGCGGGCCTCGTCCCAGCCGATCTCGCGGTCGTCGTCGCCGGGCAGGGGGGCGTTGCGGTCCCAGTGCTGCAGCGTCTCAAGACCGAGCCATTTCGCCTTCATTTTGTAGTAACGATGGGCGAGGCGGGGATAGTCCGCCACCACCGCGCCGACCAGCGCGTCCACCACCCCGTCCTCGACCATGTTGGAGAGGTTGCGGTAGCTGCCGGGGCGCTCGTAGTGGCGCCAGCCGTCGAGGATCGCCTTGTCCTTGGCGAGCGTGTTGGTGATCAGCGAGAACAGCCGCAGGTTGGCGCCGAAGGTGCGCCCCACCGCGTGCCCGGCCGCCTCGCGCTGGGCGCGGTCGGGGTCGGAGAGCAGGTTGAGGGTGGCCGAGGCGGTCAGCCCCTTGCCCCCGCGCGGGCCTTCCACGTCGAAGCGCAGCCCGGCCATGGTCTCGTCGAACAGTCGCGACCAGGCGGCCGGCCCCGTCACCTCGCGCTCGTGCAGGAGCTTCTCGATCTCGTCGGAGAGCTGGTGGGGGCGGAAGACGCGCAGGTCTCGCAGGAAGGGCCGCCACGCCGCCAGCGCCGGGTCGGCGAGCTTGTCCTCCAGGACCGCGTCGTCGAGTCGGTTGAGTTCGAGGGTGAAAAAGACCAGCGGCGTGGAAATCTCGGTGACGCGCTCGCTCATCGACTGGGTGAAGCGCGCCACCGCGGGATCGGTGGAATCGGCCGCGAACAGCAGCTGGGCGTAGGACATCACGCGTCCCATCACCTCCTGCAGGCGCTGGTACTCGGCGATGGCGGCGGCCAGCTCCGCGCCGGAATAGCCCGCGAGTCGGCCCGCGTGCGCGGCGGCGAAGGCGGTGGCGTCGCGGCCCGCGGCGTCGAGATCGCGCTGGAGTTCCGGGCAGTCCGGCGCCGGATAGAGATCGGAAAGATCCCAGACCGGCAGCGCCTCTTTTGCGCCGGTGGCGGCAATGATCTCAGACATGCGGTGTTTTCGTCCTGTCGATGCTTCCTGTAAGGGCAGACATAAGTTATGCGCAACGCCGGTCAAAGGGGCGGCACGCACCCCAGGGGTTAGGTTTTGGACAGTTTTCCCGAGTGGCCCAACCTTCCGGCGATGATGTTCGACTGGGGGCGGCGCGGGCCGGAGCGGCCGATGCTGCGCTGCTGGCGCCAGGGCGCGGGGGTCGGGCTGACGGGGTGGGACTTCGCGCGCCGGGCCGCGGCCGTGGCGCGGGGCCTGCGCGCGGCCGGGGTGGCCGCCGGCGACCGGGTGATGATCGTCTCGGAGAACCGCCCGGAATATCCCATCGCCGAGGCGGCGCTGATGGCCCTGCGGGCGGTGCCGGTGCCCGCCTACACCACCAACACGCCGGCCGACAACGCCCACATCCTGCGCGATTCCGGGGCCCGCGTGGCCATCGTATCCACCGCGGCCCTGGCCGAGCGGCTGATGGCGGCGGGGGAGGGGCTGCTCGAGCGGCTGGTCGCGATGGAGCCTCTCGCCCGGGAGGACAGGAACGGGGCGAGCCCGGGCGGGGAATGGCCGGAGGTGCTGGCCTGGAGCGATCTGCAGGCCCCCGGCCTGGCGCCGGATGCGCCCTGGGAGGACATCGCCGACGAGGCGGCCCGCATCCGCCCCGACGCCATGGCCTGCCTGATCTACACCTCCGGCACCGGCGGCGCGCCCAAGGGGGTGATGGTGCCGCACCGGGCGGTGCTTTCCAACGTCGATGGCGCGCGGCGGATTCTGGCGACCCTGCCGCCGGTGGCGCAGGACGTGTATCTCTCCTTTCTCCCCCTCTCGCATGCCTACGAGCGCACGGTGGGGCAGTTCTTCATGCTCGCGGTGGGGGCCGAGGTGGTCTACGCCCGCGGGGTGGAGAGCCTCGGCGCCGACATGGCCCAGGTGCGCCCGACCATCGTCACCATGGTGCCGCGCGTGCTGGAGGTGATCCGGGCGCGCATCCTCGCCAAGGTGGCGCGCGGCCCGCGCTGGCAGCAGGCGCTGTTCGCGCGCGCCGTGGCGCTGGGCATCCGCCGGCGCGAGGGCTGTCCGCTGAGCCCCTGGGAGCGGCTGCAGGACCGCGTGCTGGAATGCGTGGTGCGCCGGCGGATCAGCCGCGTCTTCGGGGGGCGGCTGCGGGTGGCGATCTCGGGCGGCGCGCGGCTGGAGCCGGAGGTGGGGCGCTTCTTCCTCTCGCTCGGCCTGGCCCTGCTGCAGGGCTACGGCCAGACCGAGGCGGGGCCGGTGATCACCGTCAACCGCCCGCTGGCCACCCGCATCGAGACGGTGGGCCAGCCGATGCCCGGGGTGGAGGTTCGCATCGCCGCGGACGGCGAGATCCTGGCGCGCGGCCCGCTGGTGATGCTGGGCTATTGGAACCTTCCCGATGAGAGCGCCGCCACCCTGCGCGACGGCTGGCTGCACACGGGCGACATCGGCATGCTCGATCCCGACGGCTATCTGCGCATCACCGATCGCAAGAAGGACATGATCGTGCTGTCCGGCGGGGAGAACGTCTCGCCGGCGCGGGTGGAGGGCATTCTCGCCGCGGAGCCGGAGATCGCCCAGGCGGCGGTGTTCGGCGAGGGGCAGGCGGGGCTGACGGCGCTGCTGGTGGCCGCCGAGGGCAGCGACGCGGCGGAGGTGGCGGCGGCGGTGGCGCGGGTGAATGAGCGGCTTTCCGTCACCGAGCGTCTGCGCCGCCATGCGGTGGTGGCCCCCTTCACCATCGAGAACGGCATGTTCACGGCGACCCAGAAGGTGCGCCGCCACGCGGTGCGGGCCGCCTATGCGGAGCTGCTCGACCAGCTCGGCCGGTAGGGGGCGTGCGACCTCGGGAATGTGAACGGACCCGGTGCCGCTGGAACCGTTCTCAAGACGTGCCAATGTTCATGAAAGCGTTTTCAATAAAATGAATGCAACGTTCCGAGATTTGCGTGCTTCCAGACAAGTGATATAATCACGGGACTTGCCGATCTTTCGACTCTTAGCAGTAGGGAAGATGGTCATGTCCGAGAAAGAACAAAACAGCGGCCTGAAAAAGCCGGAACAGTGGCGCAAGCGCTACGACAATTTCATCGGCGGAAAATGGCTGGCCCCGGTCAAGGGGCGCTACTTCGTCGACCACAGCCCTGCCGACGGCGAAGTTCTCGCCGAGATCGCCCGCTCCTCGGCCGAGGACGTCGAGCTTGCCCTCGATGCCGCCCATGCCGCCCGCGAGGCCTGGGGAAGCACCGCGCCCGCCGAGCGCGCCCGGCTGCTCAACAAGGTCGCGGACCGCATCGAGGAGAATCTCGAGCTGCTCGCCTATACGGAAACCGTCGACAACGGCAAGCCGATCCGCGAGACCCGCGGGGCCGACATTCCGCTCGGAGCCGACCATTTCCGCTACTTCGCCGGCTGCATCCGCGCCGAGGAAGGCTCCATCGGCGAGATCGACGAGAACACCATCGCCTACCACTTCAAGGAACCGATGGGCGTCGTCGGCCAGATCATCCCGTGGAACTTCCCCTTCCTGATGGCGGCCTGGAAGCTCGCCCCGGCGATCGCCTGCGGCAACTGCGTCGTCATCAAGCCCGCTTCGGACACGCCGCTCAGCCTTTCGGTGTTCATGGACCTCATCGCCGACGTGCTGCCGCCGGGCGTGCTCAACGTGGTCAACGGGCACGGCGCGGAGGTCGGCACCCCGCTGGCCTCCAACAAGCGCATCGCCAAGATCGCCTTCACCGGCGAGACCACCACCGGCCGGCAGATCATGCAGTACGCCTCGGAAAACCTCATTCCGATGACGCTGGAGCTGGGCGGCAAGTCGCCCAACATCTTCTTCGCCGACGTGATGGCCGAGGACGATGCCTTCCTCGACAAGGCGCTCGAGGGATTCGCCCTGTTCGCCTTCAACAAGGGCGAGGTCTGCACCTGCCCGTCCCGCGCGCTGGTGCAGGATTCGATCTTCGACAAGTTCGTCGAGAAGGCGGTCGCCCGCGTCGCGCGCATCAAGGTCGGCGATCCGACGGATCCCGCGACGATGATGGGCGCGCAGGCCTCGCGCGGGCAGCTGGAGAAGATCCTCCACTACATCGACATCGGCCGCGCCGAGGGCGCGCAGTGCATGACCGGCGGCGAGCGCCTGCACCTGGGCGGCCGGCTGGACAACGGCTACTACGTGGAGCCCACCGTCTTCGTCGGCCACAACAAGATGCGCATCTTCCAGGAGGAGATCTTCGGGCCGGTGCTCTCCGTCACCCGCTTCAAGACGATGGAGGAGGCGATCGCCATCGGCAACGACACCCCCTACGGCCTGGGGGCCGGCGTGTGGTCGCGCAACGGCACCACCGCCTACCGCGTCGGGCGCGCGATCAAGGCGGGCCGGGTCTGGACCAACTGCTACCACATGTATCCCGCCCACGCGGCCTTCGGCGGCTACAAGCAGTCCGGCTTCGGCCGCGAGACCCACAAGATCATCATGGAGCACTACCAGCAGACCAAGAACCTGCTGGTCAGCTACAGCCCTGACGCCATGGGCTTCTTCTGAGGCACGGCGGCGGCCCCCCCCCCGGGGCCGCCGCGCTTGCCGCCGCGCTTCATCACATCCCTGGGGAGGCCCCCATGCCCGGTCGCCTGCTCGCCACGCCCGCCGCCGCCGCGCTGCTGCGCCGTCTGGTGGCCGAGCACGGACCGCTGCTGCTGCACCACTCGGCCGGCTGCTGCGAGGGATCGGCGCCGATCTGCCTGCGCCAGAAGGATTTCCGCGTCGGCGCCGGCGACCGTCTGCTCGGCAGCATCGAAGGCTGCCCGGTCTATGCGGGCACGGCGATGGCGGGGGTGCTCGAGCCCTACGACATCACTCTCGACGTGACCGAGGGGGCGGTGGACAGCTTCTCCCTGGAGGCGCCCGACGGGGTGCGCTTCACCGTGCTGTCACGGCCGCGCGGCG
>CALNAL010000058.1 GCA_937874445.1 uncultured Acetobacteraceae bacterium
CAAGGTCTTCTTTTCCTGAAGGAAAAGAAGCAAAAGGACTTTTATTCGTTGGGCTCCGCGCCTGATACAGGCGCGGAGCCCTTAACGAATAAAGCTTTTTCGGGTTCTTTTTCTCGAAAAAGGAACCCTTCCCTACGCCGCCTGCTTCTGCCCGGGCAGGGACGCCACCGGCACCTTGCGGTGGAGCAGCTTCTCGATGTCGCGCAGGAAGGGGCGCTCCTCCGGCCCGCACAGGCTGATGGCCATGCCGGAGGCGCCGGCACGGGCGGTGCGGCCGATGCGGTGGACGTAGCTCTCCGCCACGTTGGGCAGGTCGAAGTTGATGACGTGCGTCACCCCCTCGACGTCGATGCCGCGGGCGGCGATGTCGGTGGCGATCAGCACCGGGCAGGACCCGTCACGGAAGCCGGCCAGCGCCCGCTCGCGCTGCGGCTGGCTCTTGTTGCCGTGGATGGCGGCAGCCTCGATGCCGGCGGCGGCCAGCGACTTCACCACCTTGTCGGCGCCGTGCTTGGTACGGGTGAACACCAGCGTGCGGCCGTGGCGGGTGTGCTCCAGCAGCGCCCGCAGCACGTTGCGCTTCTCCTGCGGCGCCACGAACAGCACACTCTGGGCAATGCGCTCGGCCGGCGTGGCCTGCGGCGCCACCGCCACCTTCACCGGGTCGTGCAGCAGGCCGGCCGCGAGCTTGGCCATTTCGGGCGGCAGGGTCGCGGTGAACAGCAGGCTCTGGTGCTGTTCCGGCAGATGGCGCCCGATGCGGCGGATCGGCTCGATGAAGCCGAGGTCGAGCATGTGGTCGGCCTCGTCGAGCACCCAGGCCTGCACCGCCGCGAGACTCACCGCGCCCTCGCTCATCAGGTCGAGCAGGCGGCCGGGGGTGGCCACCAGCACATCCACCCCGCGGGCCAGCTCGCGGATCTGGCGCGGCTTGGGCACGCCGCCGAACACCAGCGCGCAGGAGAGCGGCGTGTTGACGGCATAGGCCCGGACGTTCTCGGCGATCTGGGCCGCCAGCTCGCGGGTGGGCGCGAGGACCAGCACCCGGCAGCTGCGCGCGGCCGGACGACCGTGGCGACCGTCGGGATGGGCCTGCAGCAGACGATGCAGCAGGGGCAGGGCGAAGGCCGCGGTCTTGCCGGTGCCGGTCTGGGCGACACCCTGCACGTCGCGCCCGGAAAGCGCGGGGGGAATGGCCTGGACCTGGATGGGAGTCGGGGTGGTGTAGCCGGCGGCCTCCAGCGCCTGCAACAGGGCGGGAGCGAGGCCGAGACCGGAAAAGTCGGACATGCGAATCCTTGAGCGTTGAGAGAGTTGCGCCCATCGGCATTTCGATGCCGAACGATGATGTGTCATCGCGACCGGAAGGGTCGCGGCGCGGGGCGCTTGTTCAGCTATGGGAGGCTCATGCAGCATTGTCAATGCATGAGGGGCAGACCGCCCCCGCACGCATGACTTCCGGACGCCCTGGCGCGGCCCTCGGAAAGGACAGGCACGGACAAGGGAACGCTTCTTTTTGCCTTCCGGGAAAAAGAACCAATAAGGACTTTCGTTTGGAACCCCAGCCGGCGCGCGCGCGGACCCAAAGGGGCAAAGCTTTCGTGGTTCTCCTTTCCCGCAAGAAGAACACCCTGCCTTCCCTGGCTGCCGCGCCAACACGCCCGCGTGCAGGTTACAGCGCGAGCACCTGGCGCAGTTCGGCCTTGGCCGCGGGGAAATCGGCGCGGAATTCCGGCTTGGCGAACAGCACGGCCGCCATCGCCGTGCCGGCGCTCCGTCCGGCCGCGAGATCGCTCGGGTAGTGCATGCCCCCGATCACCCGGCTCTCGGCATAATCGAAGGATCGCTCCCAGATCGCGGCACGCTTCTCCGGCACTATGGCGGTCAGCACTGCGGCCAGCATCGTCACCCGCGTCGTATGCCCCGAGGGCCAGGAACCGCTCTTGCTGGAGGGCACCAGCGCCTTGACGCGCGCATCCGCGAGCCAGGGCCGCACCCGCCCGAAGAACGGCTTGGCCGGATCGACCACCGCGTCCTCGCTCTCCTCGGCCCGCCGGAACAGCGGGTCGGCCTTGGGCAGCGCCTCGGGGGCGAAGCGCGGCCCCAGCACGGAGGTGAACATCACGTAGATGCGTTCCGCCGCATCGGCCGCCGCCCGGGCGATACGCTCGGGACTCGCAGCCGCCTGGGCCGCCAGAACCGCCTCCAGGTCCCGGCGGTCGGCGGCGCCGCCCTTCTCCGGAGGAGGCGGCAGCAGCACGGTCAGATCAATGTCCGCCGGCGTCAGCCACGGAGTCTCGGCGGCCCTGGCCGGCGCGGCCAGCACCGAGGCCGCCAGGGCCTGGACGCCGGCTCCGGCCAGCACGCCACGACGCGACAACAGCATGAGGGGGATTCCTTTCCGGAAAAATCCCCCTGCTTCAAGACGCGGGACCCCGGCGCCTCAAGAAAAGTTTTGATGACAGCTCGGCTCATGCCATGTCTCGCCAATCGCGACCCATGGCATGATTCTCCGGTTTTGGCGCACGGCCGTCCCACCAGCCCCGTGCGCATCCCTGATCCCGTCGCGCGAAAGAGTCGTATGCGACGGAATCAGCATCAGCTCTCCGGCTCGGCGGCCTCCTCGTCCTCGGCGCTTTCCGGGCCAGCCATCATGGCATTGGCCACCACGCCGGCCTGCTCGCGCACCTTCTGCTCGATCGCATTCGCCACCTCCGGGTGGTCGCGCAGGAACTGCTTGGCGTTCTCGCGACCCTGGCCGATGCGCTGGCTGTCGTAGCTGAACCAGGCGCCCGACTTTTCCACCACCTCGGCCTTCACGCCGAGGTCGATCAGCTCGCCCATCTTGCTGACGCCCTCGCCGTACATGATGTCGAACTCGACCTGGCGGAACGGAGGCGCCAGCTTGTTCTTGACCACCTTCACGCGGGTCTGGTTGCCCACCACCACGTCGCGGTCCTTGATCTGGCCGATGCGGCGGATCTCCAGGCGCACCGAGGCGTAGAACTTCAGCGCGTTGCCGCCCGTGGTGGTCTCGGGGTTGCCGAACATCACGCCGATCTTCAGGCGGATCTGGTTGATGAAGATCAGCATGCACGAACTGCGCGACACCGAGCCGGTGATCTTGCGCAGCGCCTGGCTCATCAGGCGGGCGTGCAGGCCGACATGGCTGTCGCCCATCTCGCCCTCGAGCTCGGCGCGCGGCACCAGGGCCGCGACCGAATCGACCACCAGGACATCCACCGCGCCGGAGCGCACCAGCGTGTCGGCGATCTCGAGGGCCTGCTCGCCGGCGTCGGGCTGGCTGATCAGCAGGTCGTCGATGTTCACCCCCAGCTTGCGCGCATAGATCGGGTCGAGCGCGTGCTCGGCATCGACGAAGGCGCAGGTGCCGCCGCGCTTCTGCGCCTCGGCGATGGCATGCAGCGCCAGCGTGGTCTTGCCCGAGCTTTCCGGCCCGTAGATCTCGATGATGCGCCCGCGCGGCAGGCCGCCGATGCCGAGCGCCAGGTCGAGCCCCAGCGAGCCCGAGGGAATCACCTCGATCTGCGTGTCGCCTGCCTTGGCGCCCATGCGCATGATCGAACCCTTGCCGAAGGCGCGCTCGATCTGCGCCATGGCGGCCTCGAGCGCCTTGTTCTTGTCCATGCGATCCCTCTCTCCACGGGCTGCGGCGGTTCTGCTGAACGGCCTCTCAACGGGGCAAAATCTGTCACATACCAGCCCGGGACCACAACGGTCGCCCCGCCAACCGGCCAGAATTTGTTCATTATATGTTCGTCAATCCCGCCCCACAAGCCGTCAGATGAGGGGGGCCGTCACGCCGCCGGGTCGCTCCGCCCCGTGACCCCGGCCAAAGCGGCGCACAGTTCCGCCGCCTTGTAGGGCTTGGCGAGCACGGCCGCGGCGCCGGGAGCGGCCGCCAGCAGCGCGGCGATGGCGGGCTCGCGACGCAATGCGGCCGGCCCGTGGCCCGAGGCGATCACCGCCGGCAGCCCAGGCGTTCCTCCGCGCCGCAGCGCCGCCACCAGGGCGGCACCATCCCCGTCGGGCAGCTCGTGGTCGGCCACCACCGCCGTCAGCGCGACATCCTGGGCCGCGGCCAGCGCCTCGGCGAGCGAGCCCGCCACTCGCACCGACCAGCCCGCCGCGGAGAGCATCCGGGTGGCCAGGCGGCGCGTCAGCGGCTCGTCCTCCACCAGCAGCACCGTCCCGCTCCCCGCCGCCACGCCCGCCCGCGGGGACAGGCGCGGCAGGCAGACCCGCATGCAGGTGCCGGCACCGGGCGCCGATTCCACCTCGACACGCCCGCCGGCTCCCTGCACCACCTCCGCCACCGTGGCCAGGCCGAGCCCGGTGCCGTCGGGCTTTCCGGCCGTGAAGAAAGGCTCGAAGATGCGGGGCAGCACCGCGGGAGGAATGCCGCAGCCGCTGTCGCGCACCTCCACCACCGCCTCTTCCCCCCGCCCGGCGCAGGCAATGCGCAGCGTGCCCCCCCCGGGCATGGCGTCGCGGGCGTTGGCGGCCAGATTGAGCAGCACCTGATCGAAACCGGTCGGATCGATCTCCACCTCCAGCGCCCCCTCGGCCGTGCCGGCCTCCACCGTCACGCGCACCGCGCGACCGGCGATGTGGCGCAGAAGGCCGGAGAGATCC